>BDSU01000039.1 GCA_002897675.1 bacterium BMS3Abin02
CGGCTTCGCCGGGGTTGATCGAAAGGAACGGATGGATCGCCGGCACGACGTGGCTCACGTTGCCCATGTCCGTGGATCCGGCCATCGGCATGTTCGCACCGCGAGCCATGGTGCGCCCGAGCGCCGACGCGTTACGGTCGAACAGCTCCACGAGTACCGGATTGCTGACCAGGTCCTCGTACGGATGGCCGATTGCGGAAGCCTGCCAGGTGCAGCCGGTGGCGATGGCGGCGGCTTCGAAACAGGCCATCACCTTCTGGGTGAGTTCCTCGAGGTGCTCCTTTGCCGCAGCCCTGATGTACCAGGAAGACCGCGTGTAACTGGGGATGATGTTCGGTGCGTCACCGCCGTGAGTGATGATCCCGTGCAGACGGTCACTCGAAAGGATCTGCTGGCGCAGCGTCGCTACATTGACGTACGCCTGAACAAAGGCGTCCAATGCGTTGATCCCCTTCTCGGGCGCACCGGCGGCATGCGAGTCCTTGCCGTGATACTCGAGGTCGATGTGACGAACTGCCAGGACCGAAGGATCGAGCACATCGTCTGGACTCGGGTGAATCATCATCGAGACCGATGCACCGTCAAATGCGCCGGCGTTGATCAGGTCGATTTTCCCGCCTTTCATCTCTTCGGCGGGAGTGCCGAGAACGGTCACACGAAACCCCAACTGATCCGCCAGTCCGGCCAGTGCCAGACCCGCGCCCATCGACGCCGTGGCGATGATGTCGTGCCCGCACGCGTGGCCGATACCGGGAAGCGCGTCGTATTCGGCACAGATCACCACCTCCGGCCCGTGTGTTCCGGTCCGCGCCACGAAAGCGGTGTCCAGACCGTAGGCCGGATACTCGACGGCAAAGCCATGTTGGGCAAGGTACGCGGCCAGCTTTGCCGATGTTGCGAACTCCTGAAACGCAATCTCGGGATGTTCATACATCCAGTGACTGATGCTCTTCAGATCCTCCTCTGCCTCGGAGAACCGCTGTGCGGCGATCTGCTTGGGATTCACACCTACCTCCATTCGGCCTCGACGGTACCACCGGCCGGTGTTTCGCATCGAGACGCTGCGTGGGCACAGGACCGCGGGGCGGGCGTGACGGCTCGCGCCGCCTGCCCGAGAGGTGCGTGCCGATCAGTCCCATGGCCGAGCTCACAGGGCAAGGCTCCTAACCTGCCCACATGAGGAGAGCACTCGCGGCAATCGCGGCCGTACTCATAGCGGCATGCTCACCCGAGCCGGCGACGACCACGACTGCACCGACGACCACGACGGTGCCCGCCGCGGCGGTGACTACGACGACTGTGAGCGTCTCGGACGTGTGTGACCCTCCCGACTTTCTGCCGACCGTGCTCCCCGCAAGAGTCGCCGCCGACCAGCCCGACTCACGAGACGTTCTGCTCGATCAGTTCACGACCATCCCGGGCACGACGATCCGGCTCTGGGCGGGAGCGTCCGGATCTCCGGTGATGGTCATGATTCGTGGAGCCTTGCCACCGGAACGGTGGACCGCAACACCTGAACGCATCTCGGTCCGCGGGGTCGATGCGGCCCTCGGGCCACTCCAGGACGGTGTGTGGGCCGTCGCATGGTTCGAAGGTCCCGATGTCTGCGATGAGTACAGCCTCATCTTCTACCCACCCGCCGACCCGGCCGAGATCAGAGCCGTCGCCGAGAGCGTGACGGTAGAGAGGTAGCTCGCACGTCTGACGGCTCAGAGAATCTGGCTCAGGAACAGCTTCGTGCGGTCGTGTTCCGGCGCGGTGAAGAAGTGCTCCGGTGTGCCCTCTTCGACGATCTGGCCGTAGTCGAAGAACATGACCCGGTCTGCGACCTCTTTTGCAAATCCCATTTCGTGGGTGACAACGATCATCGTCATGCCGGAACGGGCCAGCTCCTTCATGACATCGAGGACCTCTTTGATCATCTCCGGATCGAGCGCGGACGTCGGCTCGTCGAAGAGCATGATCTTCGGGTCCATGGCGAGCGCCCGCGCGATGGCAACACGCTGCTGCTGACCACCGGACAGCTGACCCGGGTACTTCTCTGCCTGTTCCGGGATGCCGACCCGTTCGAGCAGCCGCCTCGCCGTCTCCTCGGCCTCGGTCTTGGTGCGTTTCCGCACCCAGATCTGGGCAAGGGTCAGGTTCTGTGTCACAGTCAGGTGCGGGAACAGGTTGAACTGCTGGAATACGATGCCGACATCCGACCGGATCTTCTCGATGTTGCGCAGATCGTGCGTAAGCTCCACACCGTCGACGATGATCTTGCCGGACTGGTGCTGCTCGAGGTGGTTGATGCACCGGATGAACGTCGACTTTCCGGAGCCGGAAGGACCGATCACCACCACGACCTCTTGCTCCTTGACGGTGGTCGTGATCCCGCGCAGCACGTGGAAATCACCGAACCACTTATTGAGGTCTTCCACAACGATTATGTCGCGCCCACTCATTTGCGCCCTCCACTCACCGCTCACCAACTCCCAACTTTTTCTCCAGACGCATGCTTGCACGGCTCGTGCCGAACGAGAAGATCCAGTAGACCACCACCGCGAACAGCAGGCTCTCCTGCATGCTGCCGAGAGATGCCGGCTGATTCGGCACAACGGCCTGGGCAATCCGCAGGAAGTCCGCCAAGCCGATGATCGCTACCAGCGACGTGTCTTTGAACAGGGTGATGACCTGTCCGACGATGGCAGGGATCACGGCCCGCAACGCCTGTGGGAGCGTGATCAGTACCGTCATCTGGACGGTGGAAAGCCCCACCGCCTGCGCGGCCTCGCGCTGTCCCTTCGGGATCGACTGGAGACCACCGCGGACGTTCTCGGCGAGATAGGCCGCGGCGAACAAGGCCATGGCGACCATCGCCTTGACGATGTCGTCGAGGCGAATATCTTGCGGCAGGAAACGGTTGATCACCAGGTTCGCGAAGAACAACACGGTAATCAGCGGGACACCGCGAACGACCTCGATATACCCGGTGGAGAGCAGCCGAAAGATGGGCATGCTCGACGTCCGTCCCAAAGCAAGCATGATCCCGATGGGGAACGCCAGAGCAATGCCTGCGATCGAGAGCAGGAACGTGAGGTTCAGCCCACCGATGAAGTCGCCGAGCACCGGTATGCCGGTCTTCGCCATCACCATCGTCATGAAGTAGCCGATGAGCAGGTCTATCACGATCCACCCGATCACCAACCCGTTTCGGCCTTGGTCCGTTCCGCCGAACGTCGGCGCGGCAAGGCCGAATACCGCCAGGGCAAGAAGGAGGAACCGGGGCAACACCGCGATCGAGGTGAACCATGAAGCTATGGCGGCGACGAAGAGGAGCGCCGCGACGAGCTTGGCCATCTCTCCCGGACTCGCAGACCCCGCCCACCACATGTACACGGCGCCGACGATCGCGAATGCCGCCGTGAAGGGGATCACCATCGTCGCTACCGGGACGGCGCTGACATCCGGGTCTCGCTGGATCACGAGGTACACGAGGGGAAGCGACAAGAGCCAGAACGCCACGAGAGATCCCCGGGTTACAGCGTTCGGGACCCGATCTCGCGCGACGAGACCGACAACATAGGCGCCGATGAAAACCGCCACCTGCACTGTCAGCGACACCTTGGTCCCCGTCTCGATTCGCAGAGCCCACACGATGGCAAGCACCGCGAGCAGCATTCCGATCAGGAGCCACATCACCGGTATCGTCTCGGCCTCTTCACCGCCGGACCACAGCAGCTTGATCAGCCACGAGACGACGTAGAAGATCACACCGATCACGGCGAGCCAAATCCGCACGATCGCCGGAATGGAGACGAGCGCAGCGAGCACCAGGAGGCTCAGGCCGATACTGCTCGCCACACGAGCGAGGCGTGAGGGCGTGAGCCGGCCGCCGACCCGCCAGACTGCAAGGCTGAGACCCGTCAGCGCAAGGACCAGACCGAGGGTCACCCACATTCGGCCCATCACCTCCGGTGGATACACGTCCGTCCAGTACAACTTCATGTTCGGAGGGATGACGTACCACTTGCGCTCGGGGGCGAAGACGAACGAGAACAACCCGCGAACCGCCAGCGCGGCTATTGCGATCGATACGATGCTGAGGACAGAGTTGAAGAACGACGAGAACAGGTTCTCCTTTGCCCACCGTGTCCAGTGCTGCAGAGCAGTGACCTTCTCCGGAGGTGGGGGGCCTTGCATCGTCATCGTTCCACCAACTGCACTCTGCGGTTATACCAGTTCACCATGGCGCTCAGCGTAAGGCTGACGAGCAGGTAGAACGCCATCCAGAGCAGGATGACCTGTACGGTTGCTCCCGTCTGATTGAACAGCGTTTGGCCCACGGCAACGACTTCCGCGTAGCCGACCGCGATTCCCAACGAGGTGTTCTTCGCAAGGTTGAGATACTGGTTACCCATCGGCGGCAGAATGACCCGGAATGCCTGTGGGAGAACGATCATTCGCAGCAGTTGTCCTCTGCGCAGCCCCACCGCCAGGCCCGCCTCCGTCTGTCCTTTCGGCACGGCGAGAATGCCGCCCCGGACGATCTCCGCGATGAACGATGCCGTGTACAACGTGATGGCTATCCACACGGCGAAGAAGAACTGGGTCATCGTCATGCCGGTCGGCGCCAACTGCGGGAACTTTCCGGGGATCACGACTCCGGGACGACCAAACTGGACGATCTGCCCCGTGCGAAGCCAGTCGAATTTCGTATCGGAGAACTCGAAGAGCTTCTGCAGCCCAACGAGGATCCCGTTGGTGATGCCGGGGACCAGGATGAACACGGCGGCTCCAAGCATCCCGAGGATCCCGGCGAAGATGAGCCGGAAGTAGTCGTCGTCGGTCAGCTTGGCCAACCCGGCGGGGGTTCGCCGCGAATCCAGAAACCGTTTGATCCACAAAGCCCCGACAGCTGCCGAACCGGCTGCGAGAAGAACCTGGCCCAGCAGTAGCGGCGTTGAACGAAAGACCCAAGCGATTGCGCCGAAGATCCAACCAAGAAAGCCCGAGATCGGATATGCCCACCATCCGGCTACGGCGAAGGCCAGGAATGTACCGATTGAGAAGAGGAACTCATGACTGGGCTTCCCTGTCTCCTCCAGGCGCCGAACACGCCACTGGAACACGAAGCGCGCCGCGATCAGGCCCGCGACGACGAACGCGATCCACTGCCAGAAGACTTCCCGGGGAAAGAACCAGGGGATCGAGATTCCCCTGTTGGTGATGTAGAACCATCCCTCGATGGGTCCGTTGCCCGTCGCCTTCAGTGTGGGGAAACTGCCGGCGATGGAGAACCAGAACACGATCTGGACGAGGAGCGGGATGTTCCGCATCAACTCGATATAGACCACCGCCACCTTCGACACGATCCAGTTCGACGAGAGACGTGCGATGCCGACGATCACACCGAGGAACGTCGCAGCGAAGATCCCCGTGACCGTCACCCGCAGCATGTTGACGACACCGACGAGAAGAGCTTCCAAACCGGTCTTGGGAACCGTCTCGAATCCCTCGGCGAGCCTGATCCCCGGCACGTCGCTCAGGAATTTCCACGAGAAGGGAAGGCCCTGCGCTTTCAGGTTGTTGGAGGCGACCGTGATCGCGGCAACTGCCGCCACAATCAGCGCGAGGAGAACACCGATCTGTCCCGCCCACTTCAGAAACGCGGCATTACGCCACAAGGGAGGCCGCGCGTGTGCCTGAGATGTCTCGCGCGCCTGAGTCACACCCCTCCTCCTTTAGGTGGTTGGGGGACGCGTTGCGTCCCCCAACACTTGGCTATGTCTAGCGGGCCGGCGGTGCGTACAAGAGGCCACCGTTGATCCACAGGGCGTTGAGGCCCCGCTTCAACCCGAGCGGCGTCAAGTACCTGTCGTACACCTCACCGTAGTTACCGACCTGCTTGATGACGTTGTAGAACGCATCGGCGGACAACCCCATGGCCGTCTGCTTCTCTCCGTCGCCACCGAGGAGGCGGCCGATCTCACCGGTAGGCGGATTGGCCTTCATCTCGTCGACGTTGGCGCTCGTAACACCGTTCTCTTCTGCGATGAACATCGCGAAGACCGTCCACCGTACCGCGTCGGCGAAGATCGCATCGCCCTGCTTGGTTGCAGGACCGAGGGGCTCCTTGGACAGCGGCACCGACGGGAAGATGACCCAGTCGCCTGGCGCAGGCTCATCGGTCGACTTGCGGGACACGAGGCCCGAGCCGTCTGTCGTCACCGCGTCACACGCACCGTCTTTGAAGTTCTGCAACACGATGTTGAAGTCTTCGAAGGTCGTCAGCGTGAAGTCGACACCGATCGCGTCGAGTGCTTCCTGAATGTTCTTCTCGGTCGTGGTTCCGGCGTTGGTGCATACGGTCGCACCCTGGAGGTCGGCGAGCGTCGAGTCGGCGGTGAAACCGTCTGCGGTGCGCGCCATGACCTGCTGGCCGTCGTAGTACGTCGTCGGTGCGAACGTCAGACCCAACTCGCCGTCGCGGCTCTGGGTCCACGTCGTGTTCCGACTCAGCACGTCGATCGATCCACTGCTCACGGCTTCGAACCGCTGTGCGGCCGTCAGCGACGTGAACTCCACCTTGGTGGAGTCACCCAGCACGGCGGCTGCGATTGCCCGGCAAAGGTCGGTGTCAAAGCCGACGAACTTACCGGACGAATCCTTGGACCCGAACCCTGGCAGCGTCTCGTTGACCCCGCACCTGAGAACACCACGTTGCACGATGGTGTCGAGCAAGCTTCCTGTGGTTGTCTGCGCGGGCGCGGCAGTTGTCGTCGTTGTCTCGGCACCGGTAGTTGTCGTCGTTGCTCCTCCGCCACTCGCGCAAGCAGCGGCGATCATCGCAAAGACAACCACCAGTAAAATGATTCGTTTCCTCATCCGACCTCCAGCTCTAGACGTGCGGGGAACCCGCAGCCGTAACAACTTAGTGGCTGGGTGGCGGCGACTTCAACTAGTTTCAGCCAACGTTCGAGAGAAGCCTCCTCGACAAGGACCCCGAATGCAGCTGCGACGGGAAGATCAGGCGTTTCAGGCGAGGAAAGCGGCGATTCGACGAGTGAGAGCGTCCGCGTCCATTGCGACCGACTCGAGCACTTCGCCGGCTGCTCCAGCAGGAAGGAAACGGTCGGGAAGCCCGATCGTATGAACCTTGCCGGCAAGACCCTCGGAGCTGAGGATCTCCATGACCCCTTCCCCAAAACCGCCGGACAGCACGTTGTCTTCGATGGTGACGACGTGGGACACGGCTCGAGCCCACTCGGTGAGTCTCCTGTCCATGGGCTTGACCCAACGGGCGTTCACCACCCCGACCGAGATGCCCTGCTGTTCCAACATCAGAGCCGCCTTCATCGAAGGCTCGACCATGCGGCCCACGGCGAAGATCATGACGTCAACCCCCGGCCGCAGTTCCTCCCAAACGCCCACCTCCAGCGGCTCCACGGGGAATCCCGGAAGAGACCCGGCCGGCCCCTTCGGGAATCGGATGGCCATCGGGCCGTCCACCCCGAGGGCGGTCTCCACCATCGCACACAACTCGACGGCGTCCGACGGAGCTCCGATCACCATGTTGGGGATCATTCTCAGATAGGACAGGTCGAACGCACCGTGATGGGACGCCCCGTCGGGACCGGTCACGCCGGCACGGTCGAGGAGGAAGAGGACAGGCAGTTCGTGCAGCGCGACATCCATCGTGATCTGATCGAACGCGCGTTGCAGGAAGCTCGAGTAGATGGCCACGACCGGACGGAGTCCGGACATCGCAAGGCCTGCGGCAAGTGTCACGGCGTGTTGTTCTGCGATGCCGGTGTCGATCACCCTGTCCGGGAATTCGTCGGCCATCTCGGCCAATCCGGTACTCGAGATCATCGCCGCAGAGATCGCGATGAGATCCTCTCGCTCTCTTGCGGCGTGGACGAGCGCTCGACCCGCCACGTCGGTCAGCTTCAACTCCGAATTCTTCGGGCGCCCTGTGGGGACGTCAAACGAGGGCACCCCGTGCAGCTTGTCGACTTCATCGCGGACCGCCGGCTCGTAGCCCCTGCCCTTCTCGGTGACAACATGCACGACCGTCGGCTCATCGAATGTCCGGGCGTGGGCAAACGCCTCCTCGATCGCGGCAATGTCATGGCCGTCGATCGTTCCCGAGTATTTCAAGCCCATCGCGTCGAAGACGGTGCCAGGCTCGATCAACTGCTTGAAACCCTCCTTGAGCCTGCGGGCAAGCTCGTCGGCGCTCTCACCGACCGCCGGGATGCTGCGCAGGAGCTTTCCGAGCGTCCTCTTGGCCCACTCGTAACGGGGATCGAACCGAACGTGCGCGAGTGCGGCAATACCACCGACGGTCGGCGCGTAGGACCGCCCGTTGTCGTTGAGCACGATGACCAAACGGGGAGGGCGAAGAACGGCGATATGGTTGAGCGCTTCGTAGGCCATGCCACCCGTCAGGGCACCATCGCCGATCACGGCAACCGTGAAGTGATCGTTCCCGAGCCGGGCGTTTGCGATCGCGTTGCCGAGTGCATAGCTGAGCGCGGTGGACGCATGGCTGTTCTCGACCCAGTCGTGCTCGCTCTCTCGACGGTTCGGGTAGCCGGACAATCCACCGAACGTACGGAGTGTGGAAAAGTCGTGTCGACCGGTGACGAGTTTGTGGACGTACGCCTGGTGTCCGACGTCGAAGATGACGCGATCACGCGGGCTGTCGAAACTGCGGTGAATGGCCAGCGTCAACTCGACGATACCGAGGTTGGGTGACAGGTGGCCCCCCGTATTGCTGATCTCGTCTACGAGATACGTCCGGATCTCTCCACAGAGGTCTTCGAGCTGTCCCGGGGTGAGGTCTTTGAGATCGGCCGGCTCGTTGATGCGGTCCAGCAGACCTTCGTTCATAGGGAATCCTTGGTGGGTCTCGGCGCCGGACCTCGAAGCTATCACCGACGCACGACATCAGATTAGTGGCAGGAGTGCCGAAAAGGAGAGTCCGGAGCCGAGGCGCATGTGCAAGCCGAGCATATGGTGCGTAACATTCCCTTCAGGGCGCGGCCCGCGCTCAGGAGGAGGAACACCCAATGAGACGAACGAACATCGTTCTCGTACTCGTACTCGTGTTAGCTCTCGTGGCGACGGCTTGCGCGACGGGATCGAGTGGCAACTACAAACTGGTGAAGTCAGGCACCCTGACTATCTGCAGCGATGCACCGTACCCACCGTTTGAGTTCCAGGCCGACGATGGCTCCTGGACCGGATTCGACATGGACCTCATGTCCAAGATCGCCGACGGTCTCGGGCTGACCATGGAGGTCACGGTCCAGCCGTTCGACGGCATCTGGCTCGCACCGCAGGCGGGAACGTGCGACATCGTGGTTTCGGCCATGACGATCACAAAAGAACGCGCGGCAAACGCATTGTTCTCCGACCCGTACTTCGACGCCGACCAGTCGCTGATGATCCGAAAGACGGATGCGGACTCGATCAAGACGTTGGCAGACATGGCCGGCAAGGTGATCGGAGTCCAGACAGGCACTACCGGCGAGATCTACGCCCAGAAGAATGCCCCTGCAGACGCGACACTCAAATCGTTTGACGAGCCCGCAGCGATGTTCCTGGCCCTTCAGTCGGGCGACATCGACGGCATCCTCCAGGACTTCCCGGTCAACTTGGATCGTGCAAACCAGGATCCGAACTTCGTTGTGACACAGAAGTTCTTCACCGGAGAGCAGTACGGCTTCGCGACGAGCAAGGACCGCACGGCACTCATGGACGCGATCAACGGCGAGTTGAAGAAACTCAAGGACGACGGAACGTACGACCAGATCCTCCAGAAGTACTTCCCAGGAGCCTGACATACAACTGGAATGGCCTGTGGGGACCCGGTAGGGTCCCCACACGCCTGGAGAAGGAGACGAGGTGAGTAGGCGACAACGCGCGAAGATGATTCGCGGTGTCGTTTACGTCCTGACGCTTGCCGCCTTGATCGGCGTGTGGTACTCGATCAACTGGGCGGTGTTCGCTCAGGCGCTCTTCAACTGGGATGTGGCGAAGGATCTCTTCCCCCTCATCCTGACGCAAGCAGCACGGAACACGCTGATCTTCACCGCGTTCGGGTTCTCCGGCGGTTTGATCCTGGCGCTGATCATCGCGCTCATGCGCATCTCCGTGATCAAGGCGTATCGATGGTTTGCATCCATCTACATCGAGATCTTTCGCGGTCTCCCGGCCCTCCTCACGATCCTGCTGATCGGCCAGGGGATTCCTGTTGCGACGGGATTCAGACTGCCTGGGACCTACACGAACGGCAGCTTCGCCCTTGCGATCGTGGCTGCCGCGTACATGGCCGAGACGATCCGAGCCGGCATCGAAGCCGTCCCGCGTGGGCAGATGGAGGCGGCTCGATCGCTCGGCATGCCATACGCGACGGCCATGTCCACAATCGTGATCCCACAGGCTTTTCGCATCATCATCCCGCCGATGACGAACCAGCTGGTTGCGCTTCTCAAAGACACATCGCTGATCTCCGTGCTCGGCGTAACCGCGGCGACGAAAGAGCTCACCCGGTTCGGACGTGACCATGTGATCATCACGGCGAACGCGACACCGTTCATCGTGGCCGGATTGGTCTACCTCGCGATGACCATCCCGATGACGAGGGCGGTTGCGGTCCTGGAGAAACGAGTCGCTCGTGCCCGCTGATGCCGCGAAGACCGTGATACCGCCGATCCAGGTCATCGACCTCCACAAGTACTTCGGACCGCTCGAAGTCCTCAAAGGCGTCGACTTCGTCGTCGATCACAAGGAAGTGGTGTGCATCATCGGACCCTCCGGATCCGGCAAGTCGACCCTGCTCCGGTGCATCAACCGTCTCGAGGAACCTACGGCAGGAAAGATCCTGATCGAAGGCGAAGACATCACCGACCCGGATGCAGATGTCGATGCTGTGCGCACCCGCATCGGCATGGTGTTCCAACGGTTCAACCTGTTCCCTCACCTCACCGTGATCGGCAACCTGACGATCGCCCAGCAGAAGGTTCTGAAGCGCAGCAAAGATGAAGCTCAAGACGTGGCCCACAAGATGCTGGAACGAGTCGGGCTGCTCGACAAGATCGACGAGTTCCCCATCCGTCTCTCCGGCGGCCAGCAGCAGCGTGTCGCCATCGCCCGATCCTTGTGTATGAACCCCGACATGATGCTCTTCGACGAGCCGACGTCGGCACTCGATCCCGAGCTCGTCGGCGAGGTGCTGGACGTCATGCGTACCCTCGCCGAGGAGGGCATGACGATGATGGTCGTCACGCATGAGATGGGGTTCGCCCGCCAGGTGGGGGATCGTGTGACCTTCATCGATGATGGTGTCGTCGTCGAAGAGAACGCGCCGGAGGAAATCCTGTTGCGCCCGCAGCAGGAGCGCACCCGCAAGTTCCTCGAAGCGGTCCAGCACTACTAGGCGGTTCGCTTCGCGAACGATACCGGGTATTTCGTACCGCGACGTCGAATCGACTCGAACATCGGTCGAGAACTCCGATGGTATCGTCTGGCCGGCCGTGGAGGGAGAGGTGACCATCGGCTTCCGGGATCGGGGAACCAAGTGGGTGCAGGCCGCCTTGGTGTTATTCCTCCTCTACGTCTTCCTCGTGGGAGTCAAAGCTCTCGAATCCGGCATCAAAGCCTTCGGAGCCGACTTCACCGACCGACTCTTCCAGGAGGTCTCGCACCCCATCGCGGGCCTGTTCGTCGGCATTCTCGCCACGGTGCTCGTCCAGTCCTCCTCGGTCACGACGTCGACCATCGTGGGACTCGTCGGCTCCGGCATGCTGACGGTCCCGCTCGCCGTCCCGATGGTCATGGGGGCCAATATCGGCACGACCGTCACCAACACGCTCGCGTCGCTCGGCTTCCTGAGACGGTCGCAGGAGTTCCGCAGAGCGTTCGCCGGCGCCACGATGCACGACTTCTTCAATCTCCTCGCCGTGGCGGTATTCCTCCCTCTCGAACTCACCACCCACTTCCTGTCCCGGTCCGCCACGGCGCTCGCCGGCCTGCTCGGAGCATCGACGACGCTGCAATTCGAGAAGCCGGACAGCCCGATCAAGACTGCCGTGAAGGCGCCGGTGAAGCTCATCGATGCCGCACTCCAGAGCACGGGAGCGCACCAGGCGGTCCTCGGAACGCTGCTCCTGATCATCGGCATCGCTCTCATCTTCATCGCCCTGGCATTCATCACCAGAACCATGAAGCAGCTGATGGCAGGACGCATCGAGCGCTCCATGAACGCGGTTCTCAGCCGTGGCGGTGGCATCGCGGCAATCATGGTCGGGCTCGTGATGACCGTCGCCGTGCAGAGCTCGAGCATCACGACTTCACTGCTCGTTCCCATGATCGCCGCCGGTGTGCTCACGCTCGAGAACGGGTTTCCCGTGACACTCGGCGCAAACGTGGGAACGACCGCGACTGCGCTGCTGGCCGCTCTCGCTGCCGACCGTCCCGAAGGCCTGGTCATCGCACTGACCCACACCCTGTTCAACGTCGGTGGGATCCTCGTCTTCTACCCTGTTCCGGCCATTCGACGGATTCCGTTGTGGCTCGCGAGGAAGCTCGCCGCCTTCGCCGAGATCCGAAAATCTGCGGTCCTCGTGTACGTTGTCGGTGTATTCGTTGTTCTTCCCCTGATCGGCCTACTACTTTTGGATTGAGGAGACGCACATGGTGATCGAATTCTTCCGGGGTAGCTCGGATAGCGAACTCGAAGCAATCGAGCAGAAGATCCGGGCGATGATCGTCGATGGCAGACATACCTTCGATGCCGCCACCGACGCCCTGCTCGCCGGCGCCGATCCCATCGTCGTCGGCGCCGACATCAGGGAGACCGATCGGAGAATCAACGAGACCGAACGCGAAGTGAGACGCGAGCTCGTCGTCCATGTCAGTGTGTACGGAGCGAAGGCCGATCTGCCGATGGTGTTGGCCTCCATGAGTGTCGCAAAGGATGCCGAGCGGGTCGGGGACTATGCGAAGAACATCTGGGATCTCGCACATGCGGTCGGGCAACTGGAAGCCGGTGAGAATAGAGAACAACTCCTGGCCGATCGCCGCTGGGTCTCCGCGTTCGTCGCCGAAACGGCGAGGACGTTCAGCGCTCGTGATGAAGAGGGAGCACGCAAGCTCATCCTCGAGGGCGACGGGAAGCTCGATGAGTTCGACGCACACGTGCTGGAGCAGATCAATGCCGACACGCTGCCGTCCCAAGCCGTCCCGCAGGCGCTCTACTACCGGTACTGCAAGAGGATCACCGCCCACCTGATGAACATCCTGACGTCTCTCATCGTTCCGATCGACCAGCTCGATTTCTACGACGAGAAGAAATCCGACCGGTGGTAGCGGGAGCCTGACGTCGATGGCCGTCTCCGGGATCACCGTCCTGCCGTCAGCCGAAGACCTCTATGGTGCAATCTCCCTCTGGGAATCCGCCTTTTGGTTCGATGTGGCCCACCGGCACGACTCCTGGGCGTCGCCGCCGGTGCCCTGAGCCACCGTCCGCCTCCATGTAGGCGACAACGGTTCGACCGTCACGTCAGGTGTGAGCCTCGAAGTGGACGATCTCGAGCAGGCTCTCGAGGCGAGCCGAGCCAACGGCGGTTCGGACGTCGAGGCGCCGGCGCGCCATACGAGACAACCTCTCGTCACTGCCCTCGTGCGCAACATCGAAGGCGGCGTCTCATCGCCTGACGGCGAACGACCGGGCGTCGGGTAGTGTCGGCCGCCCTGGATCAGTTCAAGCCGCGGCTGTCCTGCTTGAGTGCCGTGTCGACCGTCAGGGCCGACGCGATCACGAGGCTGCGCAACGGTTCGGTGAGAACATGCTCGATCTGCACGACGTAGTTGTCTGCCGTCGTGAACGCCGTCTTCAACAGCCCCTCCCATGTCTTCGTGATTCTCGCCACCTCGACACCGGATGCATCCTTGATGCTGAAGTTCCACGCACGCCAGTTCTCTGCATCGATGGACCCCACGTTCTGACCGCCTGCCTGCAGGGAGAACTTGATCTTGCCGAACACGTTCTTCTGACTCACCGTGCCGATCTCGTTCCCCGACCCGTCCGTGATCTCGAATCGCGACTTCACGATCTTCCTTGGCCTGGTGATGGTAAGCAGCACGTTGCCCGCCATGTCGACCACCTGCAGCGTGTGTGTCATGTACTGGTCGAGGTTCGAGACGACCCGCAGGATCTTCTTCAGGGTGCTCTGCCCCACCTGCCGAACCGCAGCGATCTGTTTGCCGTTCCGATCGTAGATCGCGTACTCGTTGTTCACCTCGATGAGCTTCATCTTCTGGTTGACGACGAGGACCGGTTCGGTGAACACCGTCCCGCCACCGGCCGGCAGACCGGTAATCCGGGCTTGATCCTCGACCTGGTGTTGGATTCTCTCCGCAACTGCGTCTCCGGGACCTCCGGGTTTCAGCGGATCGACCGACT
Source organism: bacterium BMS3Abin02 (assembly GCA_002897675.1). Taxonomy (NCBI): domain Bacteria; species bacterium BMS3Abin02. The sequence continues at coordinate 14,459 of BDSU01000039.1, forward strand.
GGATGCCGGCATCGGCAACCTGATCGGTCCATGCAGAGCCGTTCCAATAGCGCTGCTGATGCCGTTTCGCCGGGTCCGGGTACCAGTCGGGAGCAGGAAGGGTCGTCATGGTCCGCACGCTACTACGAGGGAGCCCGCCGGTACACAGCCGTCTAGTTCTCAGGAACCGTTGGTGATGACTTTGCCCAGGAGACGCGGCGTCACGAGCCAGCGGAGTTGGCCGGTTCGGAGTTCCAGGTCGGCCCATGTGTCCGCAGGCAGGTCGACCCTGGCCACCGCCGCCGTTGGAAGTGGATGATGTCCGCCTCCGACCAGTGATGACAGCAACAGCGACCAGGTCGGCTCATGCCCGACGATCATGAGCTTCGTCGTGTCCTCCGGTTCGTCTCTGACTTCTCGAAGAACGGCTTCCGACCGAGTGTTGTAGAAGTGGTCTGTGACACGAAGCGACACTCCCCAAGCTCCTGCATCCGACGCCAGCCGGACCGTCTGGTCCGCCCGCACCGCGGAAGATGTGATGATCGCGTCGGGAATCTCTCCTGCATCGCTCAGGAAACGGCCCATCATCTTGGCTGCTTCCACTCCACGGCGCGCAAGTGGACGCTCGTGATCATGGCCGAAGGCCGCGTTCCAATCGGACTTCCCGTGACGCATCAGCAGCAGAATCTTCATTCGATCTTCAGCGTACCCACGAGCACAATCGGAACGAAACGGTATATTCGGCACAGATGAGGCCGATATATCATTCTGCAGCCATCCCGGAGCCCCACCAATGGTGACAACCGAACCACTACAGCATCCCATCGATCTGGATGATCCGTCCCTGTTCATCAATAGGGAGCTGAGCTGGCTGCAGTTCAACGGCCACGTTCTCGAAGAGGCGCTGGACAAGCGACACCCGTTGCTCGAGCGGGTCAAGTTCCTCTCGATCTTCGCCTCGAATCTCGACGAGTTCTTCATGCTCCGCGTCTCCGGCCTGCGACGACAGCTCGAATCCGGAGTTCTCGAAGCTCCCCCGGACGGCATGACCCCCTCCGAGCAGTTGGCCGAGATCCGCAAGACGTTGATCCCGCAACTCGATACGCACGTGGACTGCTACAAGAACGACCTGATGCCGGCCCTCGCGGAAGCCGGACTTTCCGTACTCCCCTACGATCACCTGAAACGAAAGCAGCGCAAACTGCTTCGCCGCCACTTCAAGCGACAGATCTTCCCCGCTCTTACTCCGCTCGCCTTCGATCCCGGAAGGCCTTTCCCGCATATCGCGAATCTGAGCATGAACCTCGCGGTGCTGGTGAACGACTCCGACCGCGGGGAGCTCTTTGCGAGACTCAAGGTCCCTGCCGTGTTCCCTCGTCTCCTCCGCGTCCCAAGCGAAGAGAAGGCAGACAGTTACGAGAACCTCGGCCTCGTACGTTCCAGCAATACGTTCGTCTGGATCGAAGAAGTGATCGCCGCCAATCTCGACATGCTGTTTCCAGGCGTCGAGATCGTCGCCGCTTACCCTTTCCGCCTCACACGTGACGCGGACGTCGAGATCGAGGAAGACGAAGCTGCAGATCTCTCCGTTGCCGTCGAACGCTGGGTGGGGCGCAGGCGTTTCGGCTCTGCCGATCGATTGGAGATCGATCAGGCGATGCCCGAGTGGGTGCGCTCCATGTTGATCAAGAATCTCGGGCTGGCCCCATACCAGGTGTTCGCCTTCGATGGTCCCCTCGGTCTCACAGATCTGATGGAGCTCACCCAGGTCGACCGGCCCGATTTGAAGGACGAGCCGTTCAAACCATCGATTCCGCCCGCCCTTGCCGGAGCGGACAACGTCTTCGCTGCGATCCGCCAGCAGAATGTGATCCTCTACCACCCGTACGACAGCTTCATGCCGGTCGTCGATTTTCTCCGCCAGGCGGCACGTGATCCCAAAGTGCTGGCGATCAAGCAGACCCTGTATCGCATCGGATCCAACTCCCCGATCGTCGACGCACTTCTCGAGGCGCGAGAGGACGGTAGGCAAGTCAGCGTGCTCGTGGAACTCAAAGCTCGGTTCGATGAGGAGAACAACCTGGGTTGGGCACGTGCCCTCGAGAAGGCGGGGGTGCACGTCGTCTACGGGCTCGTCGGATTGAAAACCCACGCAAAGATGACGATGGTCGTGCGCCGAGAGTCGACGGGCCTTCGCCGCTACGTGCATCTGGGGACCGGGAACTACAACCTCGTCACCGCGCGCGTGTACTCGGACTTCGGGCTTTTCACGATCGACGAGGACATCGCCGAGGATGTCTCCGAACTCTTCAACGTCCTGACCGGTTACGCGCACCAGACCAAGTACCGAAAGCTCCTCGTGGCACCCACCGCCATGCGCACCGAACTCCTCGAACGGATCGAACGTGAGGCCGAACGGCATCGGACCTACGGCGATGGATATCTGGCTTTCAAGATGAACGCCCTCGTCGACAAGCAGATAATCCAGGCGCTGTATCGCGCTTCACAGGCCGGTGTGAAGATCGATCTCCAGGTGCGAGGCATCTGCGCCCTCCGCCCAGGCATTCCGGGTGTGAGCAGCACGATCTCCGTCACGTCCATCGTCGGCCGGTTCTTGGAGCACACACGCATCTACTACTTCCACAACGGTGGCCAGGAGGAGCTGTTCCTCGGGAGCGCCGATCTCATGCCCCGCAACCTCGACCGGCGGGTCGAGCTGTTGTTCCCTCTCGAAGGCGCGGATCTCATTCTCGTCAGGGATGCGGCGCTGGCCGTTCACCTCAAGGACACGGCGCAGGCCCGGATCCTCCAGACAGACGGCAGCTACCGTCGTGCCGAAGGAGACGGGTTCGACAGCCAGCAATGGATGCTGGACAACTGGGGTTTCCGAGGAAGTGACAGCGACCCGGGAATCACCCAACTTCGATCGCCGGCGTAGCTGTCAGCCGACAACCGGCCCGTACTCGTCCCGAGGCCTCAAACCACCCCGGACGGCGTTACGGAATACGAAACACGAAGTACCGGCTCGGCAGTCGTCAGAGCATTCCCGGCAAGAAGACATCACGTCAACTGCTCACTGAGAACTGATGACCGATTACCCGATCAGCGCCAGGAGCTTTCGGTCGAAGCCGTACGTCAGCCGCTCGGCCGCCTCTTGGACGGGAGCCCATTCGACTGCGTCGATCTCGGCGTTGGGCTCGTGATCGGCCACGTCACCCCCGACCACCTCCATGAGCCAGTAGCGAACCATCTTCTGGCGACCACCGGAGTCGACATACTCGACGTCGGACAGCCACCGGCCAAGCCGGCACGTCAGCCCGGTCTCTTCTTCCACTTCTCGCAGCGCTGCATCGCGAAAACCCTCAGAACCGTCGAGCTTGCCCTTCGGAAAGGTCCAGTCGTCATACTTCGGACGGTGAACGAGAACAACCGATCGACCGCTCAGAATGATTCCCCCTGCTGCGCGAATCACATCCACTTCCTCAGCTCCTTGCGATTCAAGGCGGCGAACGCCCGCTCCCAGTCGCCTTCCGCCTGTCTCCGTTGGACGAGTTCCAACCCGGCAAGTTGCCCAAGTGCAACGGCGTACCGAGGAGCGAGCCGGCGAGCAGTGGAGACGAGGACGCGATGCCCGACGACGGCATCATGGTGATCCCCGAGCACATCCTGAACGATCGCCGCCGCGGCTGCGAATCGATCGGCCTTACGACCGACTGCGGGTGCCACGAACTCCGCACCGTAGCGGACACGCTTCGTCAAGACACGAATTCGATGCAGCGCAGCACCGTCCTTTGGTCCTGGCTCCCTCACAGCGGATTCGAGACGCCTCCAGCGTCTTCGAACCAGAGGAGGCAGCACTTTCCTGCCCCGACGGTCGGAACCTGCCTCCAGAGGCGGCGAACACGCCCACGCGGTCAACCGCACCGCGAGTTCCTCGAAGGTCCCCAAGTAGACGTGCAGCCGAACGAGACTCTCTTCGCGGCGACGCCCGTACGCGCCGAGCAGTGCCTCGACCACGGGCCTGTCGGCTTCATCGAGTACTTCCACATTGTCGGCGATCCGAATGATGAAGACGTCACGGTCGCGGACTTCTCCGAGTAGCGCCGCGAGTGGCTTCAGGTCTCGCCGCAGCGTCGAAGCGCCCCCGGTCAAGAGCGACCTGAACGTTCGGAGATCGGACCGAAGACGCCGTGTTGCCACGCGCGCCTGGTGGATCGATTCGGGATCGCTGCCCGACAGATTCGTGAAGAGCCGTGCGGTGGAGCGCGAGAGACCGCGTGTCAGGAGCGCACCGACGGAAGGATCATCCGGCAGGTCGTGGACCTGGATCTCCGGAAAGGTGAAGGTGGCGTCCATGCTCTCCCGCCTCGCTACCCAACGGACAGGCCATGGAGAAGAAACTCCTCCATCGATGCCGTCACCTCTTGCATCCGGTCGCCTGGATCGGGTCGAACGATCAACGCCTTGGCAGCCGACATGATCAGATCCTGGAGGAAACGCCCCGCCAGATCGATCGGAATCGCCCGGAGCTCACCTGCCTCGACACCCTCCCCATAAATGCGGATGAATGCTTCGGTGAACTCCGCATGGGCATCGCGCACTCGACGCTGAGCCTTGCGCGAGAGCTTCGGGATGTCCCGGTGAAGGATCAGTCCAAGCGTCGGATCAGTCCCCACGAACTCAACCATTCCCCTGGCCAGTTCGGCGATCTGATCGGCATACGGAGCCGCGGCATCGACCGACTGGACGAGGCGGTGTAACAGCTTGGGGAGCTCCAGTTCGACCAGGGAGACGACAAGGTCTTCCTTGTCGGTGAAGTACTCGTACAGCGTGGTTCTCCCAATGCCCACCTTGGCGGCGATGTCGGCAAGTGACGTGCTCTGGTAGCCAAGATCGTAGAAGAGGATCTGCGCCGCCTCGAGAATCTGTGTTCGCGTCAGTTCCTTGTGCTCGGCGATGTTGTCGGCGCGGATTCGCGGCATTACCAGACCCTTCTCGACTGATTCACACCATCTTATCGACCGGCAGAGGAAGTTCCTGAACGGCGACGGTGTCCGGGGGCGATCTCGATGTAGCATCGGCTCATGCCTGCAACGATCGTTCTCGGTGCCCAGTGGGGCGACGAAGGCAAGGGGAAGGTCACCGACTACTTCTCTGAGAACGCCGACTGCGTCGTGCGGTATCAGGGTGGGAACAACGCCGGTCACACCGTCGTCGTAGGTGAGGAACGCTTCGCTCTCTCCCTCGTTCCCTCGGGCGTCATGAACCCGGAGTGCACACCGGTCATCGCCTCCGGGTGCGTGGTGGACCCCGGTGTGCTGCTCGGAGAGATCGACATGCTGGTGTCTCGAGGAGTCGACCCCTCGCGCCTCTGCCTGTCCTCGAACGCCCATGTCATCATGCCCTACCACCGAAAGTTGGACGCCGTCAAGGAGCGTTACCTCGGTCGACAGAAGATCGGTACGACCAAGAAGGGCATCGGACCCGCCTACACCGACAAGTACGCACGCCAGGGAATCAGGGTCCAGGACCTCTTCGACGAAAAGATCTTTCGCGACAAGCTCGACATCGCGCTGGAAGAGAAGAACAAGATCCTGACGCGGATCTACAACCAGCTTCCCCTCGACGGGCATCAGATCGCGGATGAGTACCACGAGTACGCAGAGCGCCTCCGGCCGTACGTGACGGACACGTCTCTACTCATCTGGTCGGCCCTGCGAGACGGCAAGAGAGTGCTCTTCGAAGGTGCCCAGGGCACGCTTCTCGACATCGACCATGGAACGTACCCGTTCGTAACCTCCTCGAATCCGTCGGCAGGAGGCGCTCTGACGGGTTCGGGAATCGGCCCGAAGGCGATCGACCGCGTGATCGGCGTCGCAAAGGCATACATCTCCAGGGTCGGAACCGGGCCCTTCCCGACAGAACTCGACGACGAGATCGGCGAAACGATGGTACGGGTGGGAGGCGAGTACGGAACCGTGACCGGACGACGACGCAGATGTGGCTGGCTGGATCTCGTGGCGCTGCGGTATGCGGTCAGAGTCAACTCCCTCACCGACCTGTTCATCACGAAACTGGACATCCTTTCGGGGTTCGACACACTCAAGATCGCAACTGCCTACAGCTCGCTCGGAGACCGCTACACGGAACTACCCCGTCAACAGCGCGTGCTCTACAACTGCACTCCCGTCTACCGCGAGTTGCCGGGCTGGCACGCCGATATCTCGACGGTGCGTCGCGTCACCGACCTTCCGACAGAGGCCCGCGCCTATCTCGAGTTCATCGAAGAGAGCACGGGCGTTCCCGTCCGATGGATCTCGGTCGGTCCGGAGCGAACACAGGTAGTTCCCGTGGAATAGGCGGGCTTCGCTCGCAGCACCCGGTACCCCGTCGATGCAGGACCGCGAGGCGGACGTAGCGGCCCCATTTCTGTCCCGAAGAGCGCGATGGCGTCGCGGCTCAGACGGCGAGCAGCATCCGGACCGCCAGCAGCAGGATCACGACAGCCCCCAACAAGCCGGTAACGATGCGTGTGCGATCAGACATACGATGCCCGAGCACCGCGCCAACGACAGCGAGCGACGTCTGCCAGGAGAGCGACGCGAGGAACGCTCCGGCAACGAACAGCATCGCTCCGGTCGCGGTCGTGGCCACACCTCCGGCCGATCCGAGAATCAGGGCCGCAAAGTAGGTGAGCGTGACCGGGTTCATCAGCGTGATCGACAGGAATCCTGTCAATGCGCGCACATGGGACAAAGCCGCCCGCTCACTTTCGGCGCCTGGTCGGAACGTCTTCGTGGCCGCGACCACGGCGACAACGAGCAACACCAACCCACCGGCAACCCGTAGTGCGCCCTCGTAAGGCATCAGCAGGCCGGCAGCGGCAGCTCCGGCGACCGCCGCGATGCTCGCATAGGCGAGGTCGGCGAGCGCCGCACCGAGACCCGCGAAGAATGCCCGGGGGAAGCCGCGGCGCGTGCCGAGCCCGATGATCAGCACCGCAATCGGACCGACCGGGATCGCGATCCCGTATCCCGCGACGACGCCTTCGAGGAACGCGTTCACTGCGCCTGCTTTCGGAGGAGGCCCGCCAAGTTCCCCTTCCGGTCGATCTCGAGATCTTCCAGTTCGAGCCATTGCGCCATCGAGCGGAGCTCCGCAGCCATCGCTCGGGCAATCCTCATCGGATCGTGACCGTCCTCCGCATAGGAGCTTCGCGCCATCAGAACGCTCCTCTTTCGATCGGCCTTGAGGTCAACACGACCGACGAGTTCCCCGTCGAGCAGGAACGGCAGCACGTAGTAGCCGAACTGTCGCTTCTCCGCAGGCACGTAGATCTCGATCCGATACCGGAAACCGAACAGCCGCCTCACGCGGGGCCTGAACCAGACGAGCGGATCGAACGGGCCCACGAGCGCGGCGCCTTCGGTACGACGGGGCAAGAGAGCGTCAGGATGCAGGTACACGGTTCCGGACCATCCGCTCACTTCGGCGAGCCGTAGCCGGCCGGATCGCACCAGGCGATCGAGAAGAGGTCTTGCCGTCGGTACCCGCATCCGGTAGTAGTCGGCCAGGTCGGCCGCGGTGCCTATCCCGTGAGCTTTGGCGGCGCGCAGTAGAAGCTCCTTTCGCGCATCCTCCACCGCCGGTGCGGGCCAGGTGAGCGCCTGCGGGTGCACCCGTTCGGGCAAGTCGTACAACCTTGCAAAGTTGGGCCGTCCGGCGACGGTCAGCCTGCCTCGAAAGAACAGCCATTCGAGAGCGAGCTTCTCCGCGCGCCATCCCCACCACGCGTCGGACCTCTTCTCTTCTGTGTCGAGGTCCGATACGGTCAGCGGACCCCTGGTCCGGACTTCGTTCAAGATGTGCTCGATGAACTCGGGACGTTCCCGGCCGAGCCTCTCGATCGACCCCCAATGGGTATCGTCGTTCATGCGGTGTGCGAACAGCGACCTGGTGTCAATGGGGAGGAGGGAAGCTCCATGCCCCCAGTACTCGAACAGTTCGCCGCTGTTCCACAGCCACCGATCGAGCATGCCCCGGTCATACGGGCCGAGCCGGGAGAAGAACGGCATGTAGTGAGCTCTCGCAAGCACATTCACCGAATCCAACTGCACGACTCCGGTGCGACGGACGACTCTACGAAAGTGCCGCACGTCGACTCGGCCGGTGGGCGCCGTATCGGTGAACCCTTGTGCGCGAAGCGCAATCCTCCGCGCCTGAGCATCAGTCAGTGTTGTCGTGGCTCCCTCCAGGAGCCACGACACTAGTGGTTCTGGCCGACGGCATTCCTGACCGGCGGAGCATCCCGATGGTTCGTTGTCCAGGCATGAGACCGTTCTCGCATGAGCAGGCCAAGGAGCCTCGCCTCCTCACGTCGGAACGCATGGGGACCTGCGAAGATACACCCATGATCGCCCGTTACTCCCTCCCTGAAATGGTGGAACTCTGGTCTGAGCCACACAAGCTCTCCATGTGGACCGAAGTCGAGGCACTCGTCGTCGAGGCATGGGAGCGCGCCGGCATCGCACCGGAAGGGGCCGGACGGACCGTCCGGGCCGCACCGCCCGTCGATCCCGAAGCCTGGAAGGAACGAGAACGGATCACACACCACGACGTTGCCGCATTCGTCGACCTGCTCACTTCCTCGTCGGGGCCTGCCGGCTCGTGGGTCCACTATGGTCTCACCTCGTCCGATGTGCTCGACACCGCACAGGCCACCGTATTGCGCGATGCGGCGGACCTCCTGATCGAGAAGATCACTGCCCTCTTCGACGTGGTCAAGCGTCGAGCTTTCGAACATCGTGAAACGGTGATGGTGGGCCGAACCCATGGCATGTGGGCCGAACCCACGACATTCGGTTTGAAACTCGCCACATGGGCGTTCGAACTCCAGCGAGACCACACCAGGATGCGACATGCCCGCGAGTCGGTTGCCGTCGGCAAGATCAGCGGAGCAGTCGGCACGTACTCCCAGGCACCCCCCGCCATCGAAGCATACGTGTGCAAGATGCTCGGTCTGGATATCGAACCTGCGTCGTCACAGATAACTCATCGGGACCGCCACGCAGAACTGATTCAGGCGATCGCACTCACCGGATCGTCGATCGAGCGCTTCGCCACCGAGATCCGCCACCTTCAGCGCAGCGAGCTCGGTGAGGTTCAAGAGCCTTTCCAACCTGGCCAAAAGGGCTCGTCGGCGATGCCCCACAAGCGCAACCCGATCTTGTCCGAACGTATGGTGGGCCTTGCCAGGGTGTTGCGCGGCTATGCGGCAACCGCCCTCGAGAACGTCTCGCTGTGGCATGAACGAGACATCAGCCATTCTTCCGCCGAACGGGTGATTCTTCCCGACGCGTGCACGACCCTCGACTACATGCTCGCCACATTCGCGAAGGTCGTCGACGGTCTGATCGTGAAGCCGGAGCGCATGCAGGCGAACCTCGACGCCACACGCGGTCTTGTGTTCAGTCAGTCTGTGCTGCTCGCCCTCGTGGACGCAGGCCTCACCCGCGACGAGGCCTATCGGATCGTTCAGCGCGATGCGGAGCGCGCCTGGAACGAAGGCATCCCCCTTCACACCGTACTGGAGGAAGATCCCGACGTGGGGCTCCCGTCGATCGCGCTCACCGCCTGTTTCGACCCGACCCGGTTCCTCGGCAACGCGGGTACCATCTTCGACCGTCTCGAAGCGCTCGTCGTCGAGACACCTCAGTCATCTGCCCCTGCGAACGAGTGACAGGCCTGACAGACCTGGGTTGTGCGCGCCTCGTTGAGGAATCCGATCCGCACGTCCCCGTCGCTGATGTGACTCTCATGGCAGCGGACACAGGAGGCCGCGCCGGGGCTCTGCGCCTGCCAACGGGCGAGAAACACGTGGAAGTGGTTCTGGAAGTTCTGGCGGTTCGCCACTTCGGCGTGGCACTTCGTGCACTGCGTATCGGCGATCGACCTGGTGAGCGGCGCCGGCTGCGTGAAACGGCCCGTGAAGTAGCGCATCGCGTCCCGGGCTCCCAGCGCGAGCGCGGAGGTCCTCCCCATCACACCGGGCCCGGAGTGACAGTCGATGCAACGCACCGCCTTCGCTCTGTGGAAGCTCGCCAGATCGGTCGGGCTTGCAGCAAGACTACGGGTAACGAAGGCGCTCTCCGGCTGCGAATGGCAAGCCGCACAGAACGTATCACGGTTCTCCAGATGGGCGCCCGACAACCCGCCCGCGACAAGCGCAAGCGCACCGAGGGCCACGAGACCGCCGAACACCAGCGCTGTCTTCTGGAAAGTTGTCGTACCGATCCTCATCGCCCGAGGGAGGCTACAACCGTGACTCCACTACCCAGGCCAGAGCCGTGCCGCACCGCGCACTCCGCTCGAGTCGCCGTGCAGTGCCTTCACGAGACGAGTATCGACCCGGTCGCTGAACACGTAGCTGTCCCAGATCCGTGAAACCCGCTCATAGAGGACATCGATGTTGGACATGCCGCCACCCAACACGATCACATTCGGATCGACGATGTTGATCACGACGGCAAGTGCTCTTGCGAGCCTGTCGACATACCGATCCACCACCGCGATCGCCCTGTCGTCTCCGGTCTCGATCCGTTGAACGATTTCCCGACTCGACAGCTCCCGTCCGCCGGAGTAGTCGCGTTCCATCGCCGGGCCCGAGAGGTACGTCTCCACACAACCGTGCAACCCGCAGTAGCAGGCGGGCCCGGGCATCTCATCCGGTCGTGGCCACGGCAACGGGTTGTGCCCCCACTCACCGGCGATACCGTTCGGACCGGACAGCAGTCTGCCATGCGCCACGAGACCCCCGCCCACGCCCGTACCGAGAATCACACCGAACACCACGCCTGCTCCGGCCGCCGCCCCGTCGGTCGCCTCGGACAGGGCGAAGCAGTCGGCGTCGTTGGCGAGGCGGACCTGCCGGCCGAGAGCCGTCGAGAGGTCTTCGTCGAGCGGCCTCCCGTTGAGCACGACGGAGTTGGCATTCTTGACCAGTCCGGTTGCAGGCGAGATCGCACCAGGATGCCCGATCCCCACCGTTCCTCGAGATTGGGTCGCTTCTTCGAGCCATCGAACCAGGCCTGCCACAGCTCTCACGGTCGCCTCGTAATCACCGACGGGAGTGGTGATTCTCCGCCGAACGAGTTCCCGGTCTCTGTCATCGAGGGCAATTCCCTCGATCTTGGTCCCGCCCAGATCGATCCCGATTCGCACATCCACCCTTTCCTGTCAATGCAAGCGTCGCATGCCGACGCCGGCGTTGACGAGAAAACAACAGTCCGATTCCCGTCAATAGGAGCGTCGCATGCCGACGCCGGCATTGACGAAAACGGAAGCTACTTCATCGGGTCGAGGTTCTGGTACTCACCGGTACGAAGATGGCAGGCCGCGAGATGCTCGAGATCGCCGTCGACCGGCAGCAGGACCGGATCGATCTCGTCACAGATCCCGGCCTGCGCGATCTTGCACCGGGGATGGAAGTTGCAGCCGGGAGGTGGATCGATCGGGTTGGGGATCTCGCCGGCCGGCAGCGGCTCGGTGCGTCGATGCCTCGGGTCTGGAACGGGCACCGCATCGAGCAGCGCCCGCGTGTAGGGATGCTGCGCGTTCCTGTAGACGTCTTCGAGCGGACCGATCTCGACGATCTTGCCAAGGTACATGATGGCAATCCGGTTACACACGTACTTCGCGGTGGCGAGGTCGTGACTGATGAACAGATAGGTGAGGTCGAACTCCTCTTTGAGCTCCATCATCAGGTCGAGCAGCAGCGCTCGGACGCTCACATCCGCCATGGCGATCGGCTCATCGGCCACGATGAGATCGGGCGCTGTGATCATTCCCCTCGCGAACACGATCCGCTGCCGTTGCCCACCGCTGATCTGATGTGGGTATTTCGAGTGGAAGAACTCGGGGGGGACCATCCCCACCTGGTCGAGCATCCGCAGGACGAGCGCGTGGCGTTCCTCCGCACTCAGATGGGGCATATGGATCTTCGCAGGATGCTCGATGGCCTCGCCGATCGTCATCCGGGGATTCAGTGACGCGAGCGGATCCTGGAAGACGACCTGCATGCGATGCCGAAGTCTCCGCATTTCCTCACGTGACAGTGAACCCAACTCGACGCCATCGAACACGACCTCCCCGTCGGTCGGCTCGAGCAGTCGCAACACCAGCCTGCCGACAGTGGACTTTCCCGAGCCGGACTCGCCGGCGAGGCCGAACACTTCTCCCTTGCGGATCTCGAATGTGACGCCATCGACGGCGCGTACATACTGGCGGGGAGCACCGGTCAACCCCGCAACAAACCCCTGCGCAACGGGGAACCACTTCTTGAGGTCGACAACCTCGACGAGATTCTCAGCCACGTGCAGCTCCCTGTTTCTCGTTGACATCCTCATAGAGCCAGCAGGCGGTTGCCTGTCCCGGGACCACCTCGTGGAACACCGGCACTTCGGCCGCGCAGATGTCCATCGCCTTCGGACAGCGTGGATGGAACGGGCATCCGGACGGAGGTCGGAGCAGGTTCGGCGGAGAACCCTCCATCTTGTAGAGGTCGTGTTCGGCCAGATTGATGTTCGGCACGGACTGGAGCAGACCGTCGGTGTACGGATGCTTCGGACTCTCGAACACCCCGTACACGTCACCGATCTCCGCCATCCGGCCTGCATACATGACGGCCACACGGTCGGCGACTTCCGCGACGACACCGATGTTGTGCGTGATCAGCAGGATCGTCAGGTCGAACTCATCGCGAAGCTCTCGCAGCAGGTCCAGGAACTTTGCCTCGACGATGACGTCGAGAGAGGTCGTCGGCTCGTCCGCGATCACCAGCTTCGCTCGTAGAGCGAGCGCCAGTGAGATCATGACCCGCTGCCGCATTCCTCCAGAGAGCTGATGCGGGTAGTCGGTGAGACGCTCCCTCCTGATTCCGAGTTTCTCGACCAATTCCTCGGATCTCGCTCTCGCCGCAACCCCTGAGACCTTCCGCTCATGGGTTCGAATGGTCTCGGTGAGATGCTCGATCACCCTCTGGACCGGGTTCAGCGACGTCATGGGGTCCTGGAACACCATGCCGATATCGGCGCCGCGGACCGACTGCATCTGCTTCTCGGACAGCGCCATGAGGTTGACACCGTCGAACCACAGCTCCCCGCCGTCGATCCGGCCCGGGGATCGGATCATCCGCATGATCGCCTTGCCCAACGTGGACTTGCCACAGCCGGACTCTCCGACGAGACCCAAGATCTCACCTCTGCGAATGTCGAACGAGACCTGGTCGACAGCGTGCACGTAACCGGAGCGGGTCGCGTACTCCACGGTCAGATCGCGTATCGAGTAGAGGATGTCTCCCATCATCGATCCCTCAGTTTCGGGTTGAAGATCTCCATGAGCCCCTCACCCATCATGGTGAAGGCAAGCACCACGGACATCACGGCGAGGCCGGGGAAGGTGATCATCCACCATGCGTTCTGGATGTTCTCCTGACCGCGGGCCAGGTCGATGCCCCAGTCCGGCGTGTCCGGCGGAAGGCCAAGACCGAGGAAGCTCAGGCCTGCACCGGTCAGGATGGCGTCGGCGACGTTGACGGAGAAGATGATGGCCACCGATGGAATGACGTTCGGAAAGACATAGCTGCGCAAGATCGAACCGCGTGTGGCGCCGATGCTGCGGGCGGCCTCCACGTACATCTCTTCTTTCACCGACAGCGTCTGCCCGCGCACGATCCTGTAGTAGGTCGGCACGTACACGACGCCAATGGCGACGATCACGTTGATGATCGAAGGACCGAGTACCGCCGTGATCGCAATGGCGAGGATCAGCCCGGGGAACGCGTACAGACTGTCCATGATCACGCTCATCGTGCGGTCCAGCCATCCGCCGGCGAACCCGGCGATCAGCCCGAGTGGAAGCCCGATGATCAGCGACATGAGTGCCGCCGCAAATCCGATCAGAAAGGCGACTCGCGTCCCCCAGATCAGCCGGCTGAGAACGTCCTGACCGAGCTGGTTCGTGCCGAGCGGGAAACTGCCACTCGTCGAGATCCCTTCTCCCGCCACCGGTCCGTCCACGACCAGTCCCGGATACTGATCGATGATCGCCGATGCAGCTTTCGACGAAAGCACCGCGAAACCGATGTCTCCGGCGGCCAATGCCGCGAGTGTGTCTTCCACCGTCTCATAACGCTTGACCCGCAGTCGGATCGTCTCGTCGCTCCCTTTCGCCTTCATCTCGTCGGTGAGTCGGGCGGCTTCATCACGGACCGTCTGGCTCGAAGGCGTGCCCTTGACGACCCCGACGGAGACTCTGCCGACACCTACGAGGTCGTCGAGTGTGGCGATGCCCGAATCAACGGGCACGACGAGTGCCTCGACGTCGGGCGCCTCCCCGGGTGCGAGGAGCCGGGGCCCAACCTGCTCCCGGGGATCATGGGCTGCAAACAGCCCTGGGGCGACCGCAAGCATCAGGAAGAACAACACGAGAACCATGCTGATCGTGACGAACCACCAGTCGGCCTTGTACCAACGACGTGCCCGGAGTGCCCTGCGGACCCAGCCGACCTTGGCGAGGTCCTGCTCCCACTGGGGTACTTCTTCGCGAGTTTGCATGTCCGCCATCAGTACCGGACCCTCGGGTCGAGTAGCGAGTAGACGATATCCACGGCGAGGCTGATGAGTGCCACAAAGATCGCGAACATCGTGATCACGCTCTGGACGGCCGTGTAGTCGCGAACCGAGATCCTCTCCACGAGGTATCGCCCCATTCCCGGCCATGAGAACACCGTCTCTGTCAGCACCGCGCCCGCCAGCAGGATGGCCACCTGCAGCCCGATCAGCGTGATCACCGGGATCATCGCGTTCTTCAATGCGTGCCGGTAGACCACGACTCGTTCCTTGATGCCGCGAGCGCGGGCTGCGGTGATGTAGTCCTGCTGCAACGTCTCGATGACATTGATGCGGGTGAGCCGGAGGAAGACACCCGACAGGATCAATCCGAGCGTGATCACCGGAAGGATGAGGTGATGCACCACACTCCAGAACGCGGGCCAATTCCCCGTCAGGAGCGTGTCGATCAGGAGAATATTGGTAGTTCGATGGACAGTCGTCCCCACAACGGCGTCGATACGCCCCGCGACCGGAACCCAGCCCAAATGGACGGCGAACAGCAACTGGAGCAGCAGACCCAGCCAGAAGATCGGCATGGAGTACACGATGACGCTGTACAGGCGGAGCGAGTAGTCGGCTGTCCGTCTTCGACGTGAGGCCGCGAAGGTCCCCGGTACGATGCCCAGCAGCAGCGCCATCAACGCGGCAGGGACGATCAGTTCCAAAGTCGCGGGAAACCGCTCACCCATCTCATCGATGATGCGCCTTCGGCCCCCGACGAGTGACCGTCCGAAGTTCAAGGTGACGACCTCTCCCAGAAACCTTCCGTATTGCACGATCATCGGATCTTCCAGGCCAAGCTCCGTTCTCAGCCGTTGTTTGAGCTCGGGGCTGCCCTTCGGTCCAAGGCTGGACGTCACCGGATCACCCGGAATCGCCCGCAGGACGAGAAACACGAGCGATGCGAGGATGAAGATCATCGGGATCGTCAGCAGCACGCGGGTGATCACATAACGCCGCAAGCCTGCGCTGCCGCGCACGAAGACGTAGAGCAGCGCGATGCCGGCAGGGATGCCGATCATGAGAAAGAGGATCGCTAGCGGGTGCACAAGGAGCGTCAGATTACTCCGTGTTTATCCCGGTCGCGCCGCGGCCTTGCGCAGAAGCATTCGAACGCCTCACTACCAACCGGACAGACAACGGAGGGGCGGGCTTGACAGCCCGCCCCTCTTCTCGATTCGAATGGATCAGCCGGTGATGTCCAGCAAGTTGTAGTTGAAGTCGAACGAAGGTCCGATGTTCAGCGACTCCGGGTTCGCGTCGGTGGGCGAGCCGGAGATGTTGTCCCAATAGACCACATGCTCCGCTTCGAACCACATCGGGATCGTCACCACCAGGTCTGCATACACATCCTGCGCCTGGCCGTAGAGATCGGCGCGCTTGGCCTGATCCGTGCTGGTCGCAGCCTGCTTCAGCAGGTCGACGAGGTTCGCGGCCTCATCACTAAGCGGCTTGCCCGTGTCAGGATCGGTCACCATCGTGCCGAGTCCACCATTGAGCGTGAACGGCTCCAGGTAGTTGCTCGGATCCGGATAGTCGAAGAACCAACCCAGCAACGAGACGGTGTAGTCGGCTCCGCCGATCACGGCACCGATATACGTGCTCCACTCCTGGGAGTTCAACGTGACGTTGATCATGCCGGTCGCTTCGAACTGCTCCTTCAGAACCTGCATGGTGTCGCTCACCGTGCCACCGTAGTGCTGCGGCGGGAAGCTCAACTGCAGTTCGAGCTTGTTCGATTCGCTGTAGCCGGCGGCCGTCAACGCTTCCTTTGCCTTGTCGAGATTCGGCGACCCGTACATCGTGTCGAACGCCTCATTTGCACCGAGGAACCCTGGCGGGTCCATCGAATACAGCGGCTCCCACGTCCCACCGGAAACCCGGTCGACGATGTCATCACGGTCGAGCGCGTACGCCAACGCCTTACGCACGTTGGAGTCGTCGGTCGGTGACAGAGCGTGATTGATGATCAGATAGCGGATAGAACCACCAGGCACGGTGGCGACCGTCAGGCCATCCACGCCCTTGAGCTGTTCGAGCAGGTCGGGCTGTGCAATCGTGCGCCACGCGATGTCGATCTCGTGGTTCTGCAGCGCCAGCGCCATCGTCTGGGCATCCGAGTAGTCCTTGATGATGATCCGGTCCACTTTCGGCTTCTCTCCGAAGTAGAACTCGTTCGGCTCCAGCACCATCTGCTCACCGATCGTGTAGTCGGTGACCGTCCATGGGCCAACGCCATAGAACGGCGGGTCCGGGAACTCGACAAGAGCGTCCTGTGGGAACTGGTTCGGATCCATCGGGATGTACGGTGCGCCCGCAACGATCTGCGGGAAGTAGCCGAACGCGTCCTTCAGTTGGAAGACCACGGTCAAATCGTCCGGTGCGCTCACCGTATCGATGTACGGCGTACCGAGTGCGCCGCCGACACCGCCCGACCCGTCAAGCGTCAGCATCCGGTTGATATGATCGACATACATCGGCGCCGTCAGCGCCAAACCATCGCCGAACTTCACATCGTCACGGAGATGGAAGGTGTAGGTCTTTCCATCATCGCTGACGTCGTAGCTCTTGGCGATACCGGGCACCAGGTCCGTCGTGCCGGGGGCAAAGGTCAACAAGCCCACACCAGTGTTGCGAATGATCTCCCAGTCACGCACCGAGTACGCATCCGCCGAGTCGAACTCGGCGATCGTATCGGTCGTGCCGATGATGATCGTCTTGGGACCCGGAGGTGCCTCGGTTGTCGTCGTCGGGGCGGCCGTCGTCGTCGGGGCGGCCGTCGTCGTCGGGGCGGCCGTCGTTACCGGGGCGGCCGTGGTTGTCGTCGTCGCGCCGCTACCGCATGCAGCAGCCACCAGGGCCAGCACGGCAAACAACGCAACGACCAAAAATCGGCGTCTCATGCTCTCTCCTCCACTAGATGTCGCTCGACAGAACACGCCGAGCAGCATTCAACTTAGTCCCGTCCGGGAACAAGGACAACGCGAGCCCGCCCGTGATTCCCATGTTGTGCCAGTCATCGGCCACTTGTTGCCGGACGCTTCATGGCCATCTGCCATCATTGGCACAGGCCATGAAAGGAACTGAAGTGGCATCCGTATCTCTCACATGGGGAGGCGACCACCGCTTCGACGCTGTCGATCGAGGTGACATGCCCGTCGACATCGACGGAGAGGCGATGTTGGGCGTTCGCCCCTCCGACCTCCTGCCGATGGCCCTGGCCGGTTGTTCGGGCGTCGACGTCTTGAACCTGCTCGGCACCGATCGGGTTCGCGAACTCCAGATCACCGTTCGCTACACGAAGCAACCGGATCCTCCGTGGAAGTTCCAGCGTTTCCGCATGCACTATCGAGTCGGTGGTCGCGGCATCACCGGGGAAGAGGTCACGAATGCCGTGCACAAGAGCCACGAGGAGATGTGCTCGGTATCTCACGCCATTCGCGGGAACGTGCCGGTGGAGACAACCGTGGAGGTCGTCTAGGCGAGACGGCCTCCGGCCGTCGTCAGCCGTCAAAACGTTCCCATCGAGAGCACACCGCATCAACTACCGAGAACTGACGACTGATTTCGACTACTGACTACCGATCACCGGTGACGAAAGACCGACAGCCAATCGGTTTCGTGCTCGGCTAACGCTTTGCCGCCGGATAGACCTTCGCAAGAGCCTCGTTGAACCTCACCGTCGGAAGCAGCACCCACGCTCCTCGAGCGGTGACGTAGTTCTCCACCGACACGCGGACGCGCTTGACCTGCGACGAACTGATCCCGCGAAAGCTCCACGCAAGGTTCACTGCATCGCCGAACGCAAACCGCGAATCGAGGTGGATCACTCCCGCTATCTGATTCGCCACATTGGAGAATGCCGTGAGCGAGCCGAACGAGGCGAGCCGACCGGCGACCTTGAACAGCATCTCCTGCTGATGCCGCTCGCGGGTGAAGTCGCTCGCCCCCGGCACGGGCCGCCACACTCCGTCGACGTACTCCTCGGTATGTCGAGTTCGCACCCATGCAAGTGCCTGGTCGCCACCGACGTGTGAGCATCCCGCCGGAAGGTCGAGCTGTGCCCTCCAGTCTCGAACGGGATTGTCGACACATATCTCCACCCCTCCGAGCGCATCGATGACGTCGGCGAATCCTCCGAAATCGACTCGGACGAAGTGATCCACTTCGATCCCCGTGTAGTCCTGCACCATGAGTGAGAGCAACTCCGCGCCGCCTGCGAAACCTTTGCACCCTCCGAGACCCGTGTTGAGTCGCGCATACTCATCCGTGCAGGGATTCTTCACATAGAGGTCCCGAGGAAGGGACGTCATGATCGGAGAGGATCCGTCGGATGGAAGGAGGATCAAGATCATCGAGTCCGCTCGCGGCCCTTCCTGGCCCACCAGCAGGTACGAAGCGAACATGCTGTCGGGGAGCGCGGGGCTCGTCGCCTCCGGGATGTTGAGGGGAACGAAATAGGGTTGTCGGCCGTTGCGCCGAGCCGTCTCTATGGCCATGAGGTCCCGGTCGAACAGCGGAACCGGCTGCCCCGCAGAGGCCTCCTGCCTGACTTCGGATCGCTGCTCATCCGTCATCCGCGCAATCCCTTGCCGCACCTTGGCCGCCTGGGCGAACGGCTCGCGTTCGACGCTCCGATAGGCCTGAAAGGCACGCACGCCGGACGCTGCGATGAAGCCGAGCAAAGCGACGCCCAACACGATGGCCGCCATCAGCAACGCTCGCACGACCTCAGGACGTCGCGTCCATGCTCGATGCCTACCCATGATCGCTCATGGTAGGTGGTTGAAAGAACATGTCGATCATGCCGGATGGCGCGCCACCAGATCTCTCGAGATGAGCACGAGGAAGAACAACGCCACGGAGAGTCCTGCCATCGTCGCCCCGGCAGCCGTGTTCGCGTAGAAGCTCGTAAGGAGCCCGCCCGCCACCGAGAGCAAGCCGATCCCGACGGCCGTCACCATCATCGTCGGAACCCGCCGCGTGATCAGCGCCGCGGTTGCCGGCGGAGCGATCAGAAGGCCGAAGACCAGCAGAGTTCCCACGGTTCTGAATGCGATGACCACGGCCAAGGTCACGAGCGCCAGCATGACGGCGTGAGCGAGACGGGGACGCATTCCGAGGAGAGCGGCCTTGTCCTCGTTGAATGACAGAGCCAGAAATGGTCGATAGAAGACCAGACCGATGGTCACCGTGACGACCAACCCGGCGCCCAGGACCCAGAGGTCTCCCTTCGTCACACCTAGCGCATCACCGAAGAGAATCCCCGTCAAGCTTCCCGCGTAGGAGGACGTTCGAGAGATGATCACGACACCGAGAGCCAACATCCCGACGAACAGCAGACCGATCCCCGTGTCCTCCGAAAGCCTCGCCCTACGATGAATCACACCGATACCCCACACCATCACGAGGGCAGACACGATTGCGCCAAGCAGCTGACTGAAACCGATCAGCACCGCAAGAGCGATCCCGGGCAGTACCCCGTGGGCAAGTGCGTCACCCATGAAGGCGAGGCCCCGCAGGACGACCCACGTACCGACAACCGACGTCACGGCCGCCACGAAGAAGCCGGCCAGCAGCGCCCGCTGCATGAACTCCAGACGAAACGGATCGAGGAGCCAGTCCACGCTCAATGGCCCGTCACACAACTCATCATGGGATTCTCTCCAACCCTCGACCGTGTCACTGGCCCTCCTTCAAGGCATCGACGATTCGCTGCGTATCGGTGAGGAGGAGACCCAAGTAGGTATCCGCTCCCGATCCGGGGGCACCAAGTGAGCCCGTGTAGAGCGTAACGATCTCAACATCGCGACCCGTCTCCGCAGCCAAAGTCTCGGAGAGCCGCGGAGACACCGTCGTCTCAACGAAGATCGCCGGCACATCCTCGGCCACGATGGCCTCGGAGAGGGCTCCGAGCGCGGATGCGCTCGTTTCGCCGAGTGTGCCGCCACCCGGAACGACAACACCGACGATCTCGAAACCGAAACGGTCGGCCAGATACCCGAACGCCATGTGCGAGGTCACGAGTTTGCGACGTTCCGGGCCGATCTGCCCAAAGCGTTGCTTCATCTCCGCCTCCGTGTCCAGGATCCGGGCCGCGTAGGCGTCTCCGCGACTCGACCAATCGGCAGGCGTCGACCGATCGTCGACCTCTGCGAGACGGTCTGCGATCTTGCGGACGGCGACGGCCATCCGCTCGGGATCGAACCAGATGTGGGGATCCGGTTGTCCGTTCTCGAAATACCGCGGCGTCACCACGTCCCCCACCTCCAGCACCGGCACTCCGTCGGCCATCACGGCATCGAGCACGGACGAGAGGCTTTCCTCGAGACCGAGGCCATTCGCCACGACGAGGACAGCAGACTCCATCTGCGCTACCTGTCCGGCAGAAGCGCTGAACTCGTGAGGGTCTACTCCCACCGGCATGAGGACCTGCACATTCAACTCGTCACCGACGATCTCACGAACAACGTCACCGAGGATCGTGGTCGTGGCCACCACGGTCGGGCGATCATCCACCACCGAACTGCTGCAAGCGCTTTCGAGGAGGGAAAGCACGACCACGATTATGATAACGATTCTCATTTTCATGAGAGAATGGTATCATCTCGTCTCGATGACGCAAACAGATCTCCTCGATCGAGCGACGCGGCACCTCGTCGCTCGGAACATTCGGCTGACCAAGGCGAGGCAACTCGTTCTCGAGGCGCTCACACAGACACCAGGCCCCCGCTCCGTTGCAGAGCTGGACGCCACCATGGAACGAAAGGTTCCCGTGTCGTCGCTCTATCGGACACTCCTCTCGCTGGAGACGGCGGGGCTCGTAGCCAAGTATCGAGATACCGAGGGTATCGCTCGCTATGAGATCGCCGAAGCGGTCACCGGCGAGCATCACCACCACTTCGTCTGCACCGAGTGTGGCCTCACCGATGATGTCGCCATACCTTCCGAACTCGAAGGTGCCATTTCGCGACTCATCGATTCGTTGGCAGGTGCCGGCAGTTACTGCATCACAGGTCACCGCCTCGAACTGGAAGGGATCTGCAGCGCATGCCGGGAGAACCACTGATTCGTGCAGAGAACCTCGAGCTCTCCTATGGCGACCGAACGGCGCTGGTTTCATCGAGCTTCGAGATCCCCTCCGGCTCGGTGACCGCCGTCATCGGACCGAACGGTGCAGGCAAGTCGACCCTCCTCAACGCAATCGCGGGCCTTGTCGAACCGACTGCAGGATCGCTCATCATGCCACCGCTCGGACCAGGCGGTGTCGCCTATGTGCTCCAGTCGACAAAGCTGAACGAGCTCACCCCGATCACCGTCCATGAAGCAGTGGGGATGGGCAGGTATGCACGACTCGGCTTCTTCCATCGCTTCCAACCACGAGACTGGTCGGTCTGCGAACGCGCCATGGAGCGCCTCGGTATCGGTGATCTTGCAGATCGGCACCTCTCGGAGCTCTCCGGAGGCCAGCGTCAGCGGGTCTTCGTCGCCCAGGGACTTGCCCAGGAGGCCTCGCTGCTTCTGCTCGACGAACCCATCACCGGTCTCGACCTCGTTTCGCGTGAATACATCCTGGAAGCGATCGAGGCCGAAAAGGCAGCCGGCAACACAGTGATCGGCACCACACATTCCCTCGAAGAGGCAGGCATGGCAGACCACGTGATCTTGCTCGCAGGTCGAGTCGTGGCCACCGGCACGCCTGATGATGTACTGACGGCAGAGTCCCTGAGTGCCGCCTACGGACACCCCATGCCGACCGTCGTGGAGGGCCGTGTCCTCCACGACGATCCCCACCACCGACCTGCCAACACACGCCACATTCATTTCGAGCGCAAGCCCTAGTGCCTCGGCCGGTAACGTTCGTGGTGTCGATGCCGGGGCAGGGGCGTCTGAACGAAGGCGCCCCCAACCCTTCTTGCGTGAGGCCGCCCGTGGCATAGGCAGCCGGCTCACGCAAGAACGGGGGAAGAGGGGCTGCTCGGCCTTCCTGGCCGGCAGAACACCGCAAAGGTTGCCGGTCGAGGCCCAAGCTCGCTTCGCTCGGGTTGGAGCCCTCGTTGCAGTTCCTGCAACTCCGCTCCGCGTCGGATGTCGCGCGGTTCAATGGTGCGCTGACCGTGGGTGTGAACCGGAGGCGGGAATCACACCGAGCCGACGGCGCAGCGAAGTCCCCAGTCATAGGACTGGAACTCCAGCTTCGGGTCTGCCTGCGACACCCAGAGGGCAAGTTCTTCCGGGAGCCAACGGACGAGAGCCCTCTTCAACGCGGACCCGCCTGCGGGGAGCCAAGTCGGCATTCGCGCCGGTCGTGTGAAATCCCCGCCGTACCAGAGGAACATCCTCGAGAGCAGAAGCTTGTCCCCCACGGCAGCCGCAGCACCTCCACCGAGGAACTGCTTCATCTGATCTTCGAGCTGGCGCTCGACACCATCCCCATCGTAGGGTTCGGCCCTCAGCGTGGGACATGAGACGGACCCGCAGACGAGCGCCCCATGAATACGCGGGTCTCCGAATCGCCGTATCTTCCCGTGCTCGATCACGTCGAGAGAGAGCGCTTCGCCGGAAACCTCCACAAACGGGCGGCTGAACCCTCCGGGGACTCTGAGCACGGAATTCTCCTGTGTCTCGACAGCCTCGGCCGCCAATCGCAACGCGCCCGCGTTATAGAGGTTGATCCAATACGCGAGCGCTTCGCCGCGCGTCAAGGCGTCTGCGTCGACCCCCCGAAGCGCATCCAGATACGCATCGAGAGCACGCCGCTGCTTGATCAGAGCCGGAGTCCGCCCCTGCTCGACGGCTTCGAGGATCGATCGCAGCGCACGATGGTCCGCACGGCCGCTGCCAAACGGGCCCGGCGTGCGAACTCTCTTCGCTTTCGCGATCGACCATGCAACCGCAAGCAGGTTGGGACCGGCGCTCATGCTGCCGTCAACCACGCAACGCCCACTCGTGTTCCCTGAGAAGTCACCCGCGGCAGCCGGCACACGCCTGCACATGCTCCATGCACGCCGTACTCTGTGCCCGATGGGGTATTGCTTCCACTGTGACAAGCCCGTTGCCGGCAACAACTGCCCGGCATGTGGACGACCGGCCTGGACCCCCGCCAAAGAACCAGAGAGAACGGATGGTTCCCCACCCGAGATGCTCGATGTGCAACCGGAGACACCGGCTCGCACGGCGCCTGTTTCGGAGTCCACGGCACAGCGCCCACCGGTCAAACCCTGGGTGATCGCCGCGACCGTGGTGGGTGTGGGAGTGATCCTGTCCATCCTCACCATTCCCTCCGGCTTCCAGCGCGTGACGGCACCGACCGCCCCTCCGGTCACGACGACAACGACTACGACGATTCCCAGGCCTGGTGCCAGCCTCCCCGCGTATCTGCCCGCCACCGGGACTTGGCTGGGTTTGCTGAAACCCGACACTCCGCCGGAGAGTCTCACCGGCACGTTCCCCTTCCTGGAGCCGGCCCTCGACGTGATGCCCGACGGGTCGCTGCTGACCATCACCGACGACGCATATGTACGTGTCACTCCCGACGGAGGCCACACTCCCCTGCCGATCCCCGCTCCTGCCGCTCTCCTCGACGTGGCACTGTCCCCCAACGGAAGACTGCTCGCCACGGTCGGCCTCGCCGGCCGTCCGACCATCTGGGATCTCGAGACTGGAGCTTCGACACAACTCGACGAGGTTCCCTATCGGGTCGCGCCAGACGTGGCGTCCCTGCACTGGTCGCCCGATTCGATGTCGTTGGGTCTCGGTCAGCCCGAGGGGCCCTACTACGTCTGGTCGGTGGAAGGACCACTCCTCCAAGGCCCAACGCCCGGTCGCCTGATCGCGGTGAGCCGGCTTCGGTCGGCGGGTGAAGATGAAGAGGGACTCAGGATAGACGGAGGCTTCCACATCCTCCCTCGGGCCGCCATCTCGGACATCGGTAGAGGGGCATTCAGCCCCGACGGGCAGTATCTCGCCATCGACGCAACAATCGTCGACGAAGGCTCCGGCATCTGGCTACTCAGCCTCTCAGGGCCCGGACGACAACTGTTGGCCCCTCCCGGCTCCCCGTTCACGTGGTCCGGCGACGGAACCGCCCTCTACTGGGCCGACGAAACCGGAACCTATGCACACCCGGTCGGGCCCGAATCCACAGAAGCTCTCATCAGTGAAAGTGCCGCCGAACCCGGCGATCGCCTGCGAGCCTACGATCCCGCGCTGGTCCCTACTTCGACGCTCCTCGTCGACACCGGAACTCTCTTTGAATTGCGAGACTCCGTGTTGTTCCGCCGGGACCCGGACGGCCTCCACCTCATCGATCCAGCGGACGCAGGGACCACCACATCCATTCAGGCCGCGTTCTCCCTCAACCCCGCGACACCATTGCTGCGCACGGCATCGTTCGGACTCCCCAATGTCGACGTCCTGCTCCTCGACACAACGGGCACGACGGAGACAACACTCGGCTCCCTGCCCACAGGGGCCAAAATGGTCACCACGATCGTCAACGATCCTGATCTCGGCGTTCTCCTCGAGACCGACAGCCGTGAGATCCTCCGCGCCGGTCCCGCGGAACTCACGACCGTGCTCTCGGGATCTTCACTCGGTGTCGTCGGTACGGTGCCATTCGCCGTGTCGCAGACCTCCTCGTCGATCCTCACCGTGCCTTCGGATGGTGAAGACCCCGAGGTTCTCATCGACGCCTCGGACCTTCCGGGCGTCCGTGGATTGCTCGCTGCAGCCGGAGCCCGGTCGGATCTCCTCACCCTCGTTCAACAACAGATCGGAGTGGCCGCCGTGTTCTGGATCCCTGGCGACTCCGAACTGCTGCGTGACATCGTGCTTCCCAATGCTCCGATGCCCAACACAACTCCGTTCTCGCTGATCTACACCTCCCTCGAGGGTTTCCAGATAATCTCGGGGCGCATCGTCCCGGCCAACGACTCCCAAACCTTCGCCGTCGAGATGCACACTCCCGACGGTGTGCTCACACTCATCATGGCCGTCCCGGGACTGGGACAATCGACCTGTTATGGAATCGTCGCCTGTCTCACGGGCTCGGTCGACGGAAGGGTGCTCAGCTTCTCCCCCGACGGGTCGTGGCTGCTGGTCGATCGTGAAGGGGTCCTGTGGGCGATCTCCACACGGGGGCGCGGGAACTTGCTCATCGACATCGCCGCACCGGATCAGATCGCCTGGATACCGTCACGATGATGTCGGCCACGCCCCCGGCCGACACGTAATAGCCCTGCGGCCGTTTGCGTCTTGTGGCACAATGAGCCCATGGCAACCGTGGATCTGCGTGCGTACACTCCGCGTCTTGCAAGGGCCGCGCTTTTCGCCGTTCCTTTGTAGCGATCTTCTCAGGATCCGCTGCTACTGCTGAAAGGAACACCAATGAACGACTTTCTCGACCGTTTCGCCTCTTCCGTCGCCCCTGTTCTCGCCTTCGACACCGACATCCACGCAGACCACGCCGAAGGGCTCTGGGTATACGACACCGACGGCAACCGCTACGCGGACTTCGCGTGCGGAACCGCCGTCGCCAACCTCGGGCATAGCCATCCGGTCATCGTCGCAGCCGCCAGAGAGCAACTCGGCAAGCTGACCCACGCAGGCTGCGTTTTTCGATATGACTCGATCCTTCGCGCAGCGGAACGGCTTCGCGAGATCACTCCCGATGGCATCGAGATGTTCGGTTTCGCGAACTCCGGCGCCGAAGCGGTCGAAGCCGCGGTCAAACTCGCCAAGTACACGACGAAACGTCAGGGTGTGGTCGTGTTTCGGGGAGCGTTCCACGGTCGGACGATGGGATCGGTCTCCTACACGACCTCGAACGCGAAGTATCGGGACGGCTACCACCCGATCCTCGGTTCGGTGTGGGTCGCACCGTTTCCGCACCCCTATCGCTGGGGAATGACCGACGAACAGGCAACGAAACTCTCTTTGGACGAACTTCAGAGAATCTTCAAGCATGAGGTCCTCCCGAAGACCATCGCCGCGTTTCTCGTCGAACCCGTGCAAGGAGAGGGTGGCTACTACCCCGCTCCGAAACCCTTCCTGCGTGCACTCCGAGAGATGGCAGACGAGCACGGCATCATGCTGGTGTTCGACGAAGTCCAGACAGGTTTCGGTCGCACCGCGGAATGGTTCGCCTCCGAGCATTTCGGGATCGATCCCGACATCATCGTGCTCGGCAAGGGCATCGCAAACGGGATGCCACTCTCGGCGTATGGGGCTTCTCGTGAAGTCATGAACGCATGGCCGGTCGGCGCTCACGGCACGACCTTCGGTGGGAATCCGGTGGCATGTGCCGCGTCGGTGGCCGGTCTCGAGGTCATGGAAGGCCTGCTCCCCCATGCTCGAGAGCTCTCCTCTCACGCTTTCGAACGTTTCCGGAAAGCACAGATAGAACATCCCACGATCGGCGACGTGCGCGGACTCGGTCTGATGATCGGTGTCGAGTTGGTCAAGGATCGTGTCACGAGGGAGCCGGATGCCGAAGCGATGCGGTTCCTCGCACGCTACGGGCTGGAGCATGAGCTGATCATCATCTCGTGCGGCCCGGATGGAAACGTGATCAGATTCATCCCCCCGCTCATCACCACCATCGAAGAGCTCGATCAGGCGATCGATACGATCGAGGCAGCACTCGACGCGTACGAGAGCCGGTAGCCATCCCCGATTCCGGCCACTCCCTGGCAGGGGCTACGGCCCCTGGGCCCGCGGAGTCCTAGAGTCCATGGCCATGAACGATCTTCAACTTGCGAGGTCAGCGACGCGCGAAGGGGCGTCGGCAGTCAGGCGCCTCTTCGGACACCTGACATCGGTCGACTACAAGGGCAAAGTCGATCCGGTCACGGCCGCAGATCGAGAATCCGAAGAACGCATCCGGACGCTGGTGTCGCGAGAGCGACCCGGCGACGCGTTCCTGGGCGAGGAAGAAGGTGGCAATCTCGAGAATGCCGAACGGACGTGGATCGTCGATCCGCTCGACGGCACGGTGAACTTCGTGCACGGCGTGCCACACGTCGCCGTCTCCGTCGCTCTCTATGAAGGCGGACAGCCGCTGGTCGGTGTCGTCCTCGACGTGTTTCGGCGAGAGGAGTTCCATGCCATCACGGGCGGCGGAGCGTGGCTGGACGATCGGCGTCTGGCAGTGTCCCCCACGAAGTCTCTCGATGAAGCCATCGTCGCAACGGGGTTCCCGTACGATCGTCGTGATCGAGCGAACGAGTACGCACACACCCTCGGCGCCGTCCTGGCCCGTATTCAGGGTCTTCGGCGCATGGGGACCGCATCGTTGGATCTCACATGGATCGCTGCAGGTCGGTACGACGCTTATTGGGAGCTGAACCTCGGCCCATGGGATGTCGCTGCGGGGCTTCTCCTCGTGCGAGAGGCCGGTGGCGTCGTGACGAACAGAAACGGGGATACTTCCACCCCACTGGACGATCACTTCATCGCATCCAATGCACTCGTGCATACCGAATGGCGCAGCCTCATCGACGCGTCACTCGCCGGGCCGAGGGTAGATTCTGCTTCGTAGCCCAGCGATGAGGAGTTTGCGCACATGGCTCATTCCACGAACCCGTATGCACTGATCAAGGGACTCAGAGCCGTCCGGCAATTCACAGCAGATCCCCTCCCCGATCAGGATGTGGATCGCATCCTCGAGGCGGGTCGCTGGACGGGCAGCTCCAAGAATACGCAACGCTGGGCGTTCGTCCCGCTGCGCGACGAGGCAGCGCGCGAGGCGATCTCGGTGTGCGGCAACTACACGGCGCCCCTCCGCAATGCAACCTTCGGCATCGCGCTGGTTCGACTTCCGGACGGCTACGAGTTCGATATCGGGCGGGTGGCGCAGAACATGATGCTGGCCGCCGCCGCCCTGGGAATCGCGTCGTGCCCGGTAACGCTGCACGACGCCCAATGCACCCGCCGTACCCTCGACCTCCCCGATGGCCATGACTGTCGCTACGCAATCGCCTTCGGCTACCAAGACCCCCGGAGCGAACGACGCTCACGATCCGAGCGCACATACGGAGGCAGGAAACCGATGAGCGAACTCGTATGGGAGTTCCCACACTGATGCGCCTCTTCGTGGCCGATCTGGTTCGAACGGCGCGAGGAGTCTCCGGGAACGCCATCCTCGTTCACAACGGAAAGATCGTCGAACTGGGCCAAGCCGACCGGTTGCGATCGGCGAACATCCCGGAGGAGCACTTCTCCGGCGGAGTGCTCCTCCCAGGCCTTCGTGACGCTCACATCCATCCTGTCGGATACGCCTCCACCAGAGGAGGCCTCCTCCTCGACGGAGTTCCGGATATCTCGACGCTGCTGTCGATACTCGCAGACACCGATGCCCGCCTCGACGGCGGTTGGGCGCTGGTCGGGAGTCGCCTCGACGACGAGCGCCTGTCCGATCGGCGCCTGCCGACCAGGAACGATCTCGACACCGTCATCGCAGAACGTCCGGTGCTTCTGGCTCGAATCTGCGGCCACATCGCAGTGGCGAACACCGCAGCGCTCGAGGCGGCGGGAATCGGACCGGACACCTCAGACCCTGCCGCAGGTTCCTTCGACCGTGACGCAGACGGGAATCCAAACGGGGTCCTACGGGAGGCGGCGATGGAGCTCGTTGCGTCGGCTCTGAAGACACCTCCTGTCGACGCCAACGTCCTCCTCGAAACGATGCGCCATCTTGCCCGTCTCGGGCTCACATCACTCGGCGGGATCGTCAACGTCTCCGGCGGCGTCTGGACGCAGGGAAACGAACTCGAGATGCTCACCGACATAGCCGCGGACCTCCCCCTGCGGGTTCGCGCTCTCGTAATTGCCCCTACGCCGCACGACCTCGAGACAGCAGCGCATCGAATCGACAAGACCTCATCCCTGCTGCGTTTCGGTGGCGCCAAGGAGTTCGCAGACGGAAGCCTCGGAGGGCACACGGCGGCGTTACAGGCCCCGTATGCAGACCATCCAGAGCTCGTCGGCACCCTCCTGCTGGATCATTCCGAGACGCTGCCACGAGTACGCACGGCGCTTGCCCTCGACGGATCCGCCGCCATCCACGCGATTGGTGATCGCGCCGCATCCCACGTCCTCGACCTGTTCGAATCGCTCATCGCCCAAGGTGCCGATCCATCCCGACTCCGCATGGAGCACGCGTCGATGCTGCATGAGAACGACCTCCGGCGCATGGCAGACATGGGTATCGGCGCCTGCATCCAGCCGGCGTTCGTACCCTCGGACGGCCCCTGGCTGGAAGAACGCCTCGGCGCACGGCGCGCGGCATCTACGTACCGGTTTGCGACGATGGCTCGAAACGGGATCAGCTTGGCCGGCGGTTCGGACGCCCCGGTGGAATCACCGGACCCCTTCGCCGGTATGGCGGCAGCACGAGACCGCGCGGGCTTCTGGCCGGAAGAGTCTCTCACCGCGAATGAGGCATTTGCACTCTTCACCGACGACGCCGCCCGTCTTCTCGATGAACCAGAACCCCTTGCCCCGGGCAGCCCGGCGGACTTCGTCGTTGTCGATCGTGACCCCTTGACCACGTCGCCTGCACAGCTTCGTGAGGCAAGTGTGCTCTCCACCTGGGTGGGAGGGCGAAAGGTCTGA
Organism: bacterium BMS3Abin02; assembly: GCA_002897675.1. NCBI lineage: Bacteria > bacterium BMS3Abin02. The sequence goes on from BDSU01000039.1 coordinate 44,722, forward strand.
CAGCGTCGCTCAGTCCCGAAGAAGCCTGCCTTCCATGCCGCCGGCGACCATGACGACCTGACCGGTGACGTGGCCAGAGATCTTGTCGGAGGCGAGTGCAACGATCTGTGCGGCGACATCCTCCGGGGTTCCGAGTTTCTCCAGCGCCATCGTCGCCGTCACCCGCCGTTTGAGGGCCGGATCCTTTCGGGCCTCCGTCGTCATCGGCGTGACCGTCCATCCCGGTGCAACGGCGTTCACCCTGACGCCGATCCGAGCCGCTTCGTTCTTGGCACTGAGCAGAAGGCCCGTCATGATGGCACCCTTTGCGGCGGCATAGTCCACGTGGCCGGCCTCTCCGAATACGCCGGCCGTCGAACCAACCATCACGACGCTTCCCGTGTGTGTCTTCTCGGCGTGACGCAGGAACCCCCGTATCGTGAGGAAGGTCGCCGTGAGGTTCGCTCTCATGGTCTCTTCCCATCTGGCCAAGGGCATCTCCCAGAGGCGGAGATCCTCGGATAACCATACGCCGGCGTTGGCAACACAGATGTCGAGGCAGCCCAATGCCTCCACTGCTCGCGGCACGAGTTCGTCCGCTTCCTCTTCGAGTCGCAAATCTGCTCCCAGCGCCACTCCATCGACCTCTGCTGCAAGTCCCAGCGCCGCTGCCTCCGAAGTCCGGTAGTGGATCGCCACCTTCGCTCCCTCAGAAGCAAATGCTCGAACCACGGCCTGTCCGATTCCTCCGGCGCCGCCGGTGACGAGAACTCCCTTGTCGTGCAGATCGGTATCCATGAACGAGACGGTAGTGCCCAGTCGGTCGTCAGTCGTCGGTCGCCGGTGGTCAGTCGTCAGTGGTCGAAGCGTTCCCAACAAGATGACACTGCGTCAACCGCTGATGACCGAGAACTGAGGACTGAAAACCAGTGGCTGCACTTCACTGTGGGTGTTCTCACCAAATGCTTAGCAAGCCTTCACTCCTTGTTCATCTTCGTAGGGCACACTGATCACAGAGATCGGGTTGAGGAATCCCGAGAGCGCGAAAGAACGGGGAACAAAAACACCATTCCCAACGTATTAATAGGTGAAATACCCGGGAACCTCAGGTAACGTACCGGGAACAAAACTCGGACCGCCAACGTTGACAGAGGTTCGAGGACGGAGGCCACCATGGCAGACACACTGAAAGGCGCAAGACTGAAGGGCGGGATCCGGCCTTCCCGCAAGTACGGAGAGAACCGCGTGTGCGCACACAAGGGCTGCCATACACGCCTCTCCATGTACAACCGACGCGAGTACTGTTTCACCCACGCTCCCGTCAGGTTCCCGAGAGTACGAGGACGGGTCGTCCCCGAAAGCACCTGAGTCCCTTCCCATTCCGGCGCCGTCCCCCTCCACGCAGGCGCCGATTCGAGGCCCCGGAAGTCCCCTCCTCCGGGGCCTCACCCTTTTCCAGGCCTTCCCATCCCACCCCGGGTGGGGGATGTTAGGGTGCTGCCGTGAAAGAAGACCACAAGCGCAACGCACTCAACCGGCTCAAGACGATCAGAGGCCATCTCGACGGTGTCATAGCGATGGTCGAAGGAGACCGATACTGCCCGGACGTGATGAAACAGGTCTCCGCGCTCCAGGCCTCCCTGGAACGAGTAAACAGGATCGTCCTCCAGAATCATCTCGAGACCTGCGTCGCCGACGCCTTGCGGGAGAACCGTGCCGCAGAGATCATCGACGAGCTGATGGAGACGATGAAGTACACCGCGGCAGTCACCGGACCGGCGCCCACACTCGATCTGGAGATCCAATGACCACCCTGACCTTGAAGGTTCCCAATATTTCCTGCGGCCACTGCAAGACGTCGATCGAGGGTGCGGTCGCCCCCCCCCTCCCCGGGGTCGAGTCCGTCGAAGTGCACATCGAACCGCGGACGGCGACATCACATGGGATGATTCGGCGCTGAACCTCGATACGATCACGGAAGCGATTGAGGACCAGGGCTACACAGTCGATCATGCCTGACACTGCTGCGGAGGCCCCTGCTCCTGACCAGATCGTGTTCGACGTCGAAGGCATGACCTGCGCGTCCTGTGCTCTTCGCATCGAGCGGATCCTGTCCAAGCAGGTCGGAATTGCGAGCACCGTCGTGAATTTCGCCGGTCAGGAAGCCAGGGTCATGACAAACACCGAGGTGGATGTTGCGTCGCTGGTGCAGTCGGTCGAAAGGATCGGCTACGAAATCACTGTGAAGACCCTCGAGACGGATCGCGTGGATGTGGTCGAGCGTTACAGCGATGAAGAGCGCTACCAGCGACGTAACTTCCTGGGGTCACTGGCGTTCACGATCCCTGTCCTGATCCTGGCGTGGTTCATACCGGAATCGCGTTCCAACGGGATCGCCCAGTGGGGTTTGGCCACGGTCTCGGAGTTCTATTTCGGCCGGCAGTTCCATGTTGCCGCCGCCAAGCGGCTTCGCGGCTTCACGGCGAGTATGGATACCCTCATCTCCATCGGCACCCTCGCCGCCTGGGGTACTCGGTCTGGGCGTTCTTCGCCGACCGGGCACTGTTCTTCGACACCGCCGCCGTCATCGTCACGCTCATTCTCCTCGGACGCTTCTTCGAGGCCCGGTCCAAAGGCCGTGCTTCCTCGGCAATCGGCAAACTCCTGGAGTTGGGCGCGAAGCAGGCCCGGATCCTGAGGGACGACAACGAGGTGCTGGTCCCGATCGAAGACGTCGCCGAAGGAGACCTGATGGTCGTCAAGCCGGGCGAGAAGATCCCGACCGACGGCATCGTCATCGACGGCTGATCCTCCGTCGACGAGAGCATGCTCACGGGCGAGTCCGTTCCGGTAGACAAGGCACCGGGAGCAGATGTGTTCGGCGCTACGATCAATCAGCAGGGCAACCTGATGGTCCGAGCCACACGTGTCGGCGGCGAGACCGTCCTCTCGCAGATCGTCAGCCTCGTTGAGAATGCTCAGGCGTCAAAAGCTCCGGTGCAGAAGCTTGCCGACCAGATCTCGGGCGTTCTTGTTCCCATCGTCATCGGCGTCGCCGTTGTTACCGGCCTGGCCTGGTTCTTCACCACCGGAGATGTCTCCCGCGCGATCATCACCGGTGTGGCGGTCCTCGTCGTGGCGTGCCCGTGCGCCCTGGGTTTGGCCACTCCGACCGCCATCATGGTCGGCTCCGGAAAGGGTGCTCAGCTTGGAGTCGTCTTCAAGGGCGCCGAGGTGTTCGAGCGGTCGAAGAGAGTGGACATGGTGATGTTCGACAAGACCGGAACGCTGACGCGCACGGACTCATGGAGTTGACAGATGTCATCACGACCGAGGACGAGGAGACCTTCCTTCGACTCGCCGGATCGATCGAGGCTGCATCCGAACACCCCATCGCCCGAGCGGTCGCTCTTGGTGCAGAAGAGCGGGAGGTGACACTCGAACGGCCGACGGGTTTCGTCAACCACACCGGCCGGGGCGTCCAGGGAACCGTGGATGGCCACGATGTCGTCGTCGGGCGACACACCCTGCTCACCGACCTCGGGCTCACCGTCGACATAAGTCTCGTGGCGACAGCTGCGGACCTCGAGCAGGAGGGCAAGACCGTCTTCTCCGTCGGCTGGGATGGGTCGGCTCGCGGTGTCATCGCGGTCGCCGACACAGTAAGACCGACCGCTCGGGACACGATCCGCCATCTCAAACAACTCGGAACGCGAGTCGCGATGATCACTGGCGACAACCAGACGACCGCCGACGCCATCGGCCCTTTGCTGGGGATCGATGATGTCGTAGCCGAGGTCATGCCCGGAGACAAAGCCGCCCACGTCGAACGATTCCAATCGCAGGGACTGTCCGTCGCGTTCGTCGGCGACGGCATCAATGACGCTCCTGCGCTCACGCAGGCAGACCTCGGCATGGCGATAGGGACAGGGACCGACATCGCGATCGAGTCCGGCGACGTGATCCTCATGTCCGGCGATCCGGCTCTCGCCGGCACCGCGATGAAGCTGGCCAGGACAACGTTCCGTACGATCAAGCAGAATCTCTTCTGGGCGTTCGTCTACAACACCGCCATGATTCCCCTGGCGGCGGCCGGCATCGTCAACCCGATCCTTGCCGCCGGGGCGATGGCAACCTCGAGTGTGTCAGTGGTCACCAACTCGCTGCGGCTCCGGCGATTCCAGCCCTGAGCCTTCTCTTCTCTGCTCTCTGCCGACCGCATTGTTCGTGACCGGCAGAGAAGCGAGCCGATCTGTCCGCTACGGTGACAGAAGACGAGAAGGAGCACTCATGACCTACCCGGAGGGATTCGAGCCACCGACCCGCCCGCCGACAACGCCGCCGCCGGAAACGATACGTGTCCAGGATGCAGCCAGGCCGCTCTTCGAAGCGAAAGGCTGGATGAAGCTTCTCGCCGTCGTGTCGATCGGCGGTGGGGCACTCTACGCCCTCACCATCGTGGGCATCATCTTTGCGTGGCTGCCAATATGGATTGGCGTCCTCCTTTGGCAATCCGCCGGAGCCGCCGAGGATGCACACGCGACGGGGAGTTCAGATCGCCTTCTCGCTTCGCAGGCGAAACTCAAGACGCTCTTCACCCTCTACGGAATCGTCACCCTCGTCGGGCTGATCCTCGCCATCATCGCGATCATCGTTCTGGGTGGCGCGATCATCACCGGAGTCCGACAAGGATTCTCGGTCTGAGGCATCCAACGGGGCGGCGCCGCCGGCAACGTCTGGGATTGAGCGTGCGACCGGGTGCGCGACAACTCGGCCGGGTATCTGGACTTCACCACGCGGTGAGGTCCGGCAAGGCCGGACCTCCTCGGACGAGCCGATGGTGCGAAGGCTGTCGCGCCGCTACTTCTTCTTGTGCCGATTGGCTTTGCGGCGCTTGCGATACTTGTGTTTCGACATCTTCTTGCGTCGCTTCTTGATCAGCGAACCCATGCAAACCTCTGAGCGTTGAGACCAATAGCATGCACGCTTCGACGTTCGAGCGCAAGCCGGAGCTTGTCAGCCCGTCCCTTTCACCCCGTCAACCGCCACTTCCGGTGTCAAGACGACACCGTCGTTTCCGAGTTCGGCACGCATCGCGTCGACTACGGCTGTGCGCCTGTCGGCAGCAGTGAGTGCGAGCACAGAAGGGCCGGCACCGCTCCAGCACGCGTGGAGCGCTCCGGCGCGTCGCGCCGCATCGATCAGTCGCTTCGCCCGGGGGTTGAGGCGAGCGCGCGGCGATTCGTGGAACTCGTCCCCGGCAGCCGCGGACAGCGCCTCGGCGTCACCTGTTCGCAAGCCTTCGACGAGCGCAACGATTCTCTGCAGGCTTCTCACTCCCAGATTGCGATCGATCGAGTCCGGCAACGCCTTCCTCGCCTCGCGCGTCGACAAGGTCTCCCGAGGGACTCCAATCACCAACTCGATGCTCTCGTGCAGGGCGAGTCGAAGAACCGTGCCCTCTGTCGTCACCGAGACGAGACCTCCGTAGACCGAGGCCGCGGCATTGTCGGGGTGCCCGTCGATCTCCGTCGCGACTCCAAACACCTCCGACGGCAACGGCGTGTGCCCGACCGCGCGCCATGCCGCTGCAGCTCCCGCTGCGGCCACGGCTGCGGAGGAACCCAGCCCCCGACCGATCGGAATCTCGTTTTGGACGGTCAACACGAGCGGCGATCGATCCCCGACTGCAAGCCGGGCCGCGGCGAGGACGGCGTCACCATGCTCCGGCCGATGAGCACCGACTTGCCTGATCTTCCACACATCGGTCCGCATCGCATCGACTCGACAGCGAAGTTCCAGCGCCAGCGCGAGAGTGTCGAATCCGGGACCCAGATTCCCCGATGACCCCGGAGCCGTGGCCCTAGACATGGATCGGCTCCACGAAAATGTCGCCTGCCTCGGGAAGGACACCCCGAATGGCCGTTTCGATCCGTCTCATTACAGCCTCCACCTGCTCTCCGGTGAGGTCGTCGCGCATGTCGACCTCGATATTCACGAGCACCTCATCTGGCCCCATGTGCATCGTGAGTAGCTTGCCGATTCCGTCGACTTCTTCGACCGACAACACCACTGCCCTGACGGCCGAGCGATCCGAGCGGTCTGCGGCCTCGCCGACCAGCAACTCCTTCGTCTCCGATGCGAGCAGCACGGCCACGATGCCGAGGAGAACACCGATGACGATCGATGCGAGCCCATCCCACATCGTCGAACCCGTGATCCGTGTCAGTGCCAGACCGGCACCGGCAACGGTCAGCCCTACGATGGCGGCGCTGTCCTCCAGCAAGACGACCAACACGGCACTGTCCTTGGTTCCACGCAACGAACGCCACACGCCTCGGCTCCCCCGCTCGTTGTTGAAATGTCTCAGTGCCACTCGAAACGACAGCGATTCGATCACGATGGCAACACCAAGCACGACGAAGTTCGAGATGAAGTCGGTCACCTCGTAGGGACGTTGCAGCGCCTGTACACCGCGCTGAATCGCGAGGACGCCTCCGCCGACGAACAACATGACCGCCACCATGAAGCTCCAGAAGTACACCTCTTTGCCACGCCCGAACGGATGTTCCACGGAGCGGCCGCGATGCGAGACCGCCAGACCCCGCAGCAGGAACAACTGATTGCCGGTATCCGCCACCGAATGGAACGCCTCTGCGAGCATGCCTGCACTCCCGGTGAAGAGTGCGGCCACGAACTTCGCGACGGCGATGGTGCTGTTGCCCAACAGCGCGGCGATGACCGCGGACCGGGAACCTTCGCTCGACATGGGCCGCATTGTACGAGCGCCGAGCGAAGTGCGTGGATGTCCGATCGACTTCGTATCGTCGGCACCAGGCTCCTAACGTAGCGCCCATCATGTCAGGACTGGTCAGCCTCAACGAGACGATCGCGCTACTGGTGCTCGCGGTCGGGCTTGCCATGGTCTTCGGAAACGGGCTTGCCCTCGTGAAGGGCAGTCGAGGCGAAGGACCTGACGGTCAGACCCTGTACGCAGGCCGAGCCTGGTTTCTCCTCGTCGCCGGAGTGGTCATCACCATCTGGGCCGTGGCCAGTCTCATCGGGTAAGCTCGCGACCTTCGCGGGTGTAGTTCAGTGGTAGAACACGAGCTTCCCAAGCTTGCAACGGGGGTTCGATTCCCCTCACCCGCTCTCCACACACGCCGGCGTGCCCACACGTCGGATTCTCACCAACGCGACGAGGAGACATAAGCTGGTTCCGTGCATCACGCCAGATTCGCACTTGTGCTCACGCTGCTGCTCGCGGCGTCGTGTTCGGGGAGTCCGGCCACCGACACCTGCGCCTCACCTTCCACAAGCGAACTCGCCGCGAGTTCCACGATCGAAATGAGCCTCCGACCGAACCCGGTCGTGGCAGGAACGAGAGCAACGCTTTCCATGGATCCCGATGGTGATTTCGCCGGGGAATTCGTCGGGATCGGCGCCGAATTCCAGTGCTGGGACGGAGTCGAATGGAAACCGCTCTTCCTCCTGACGCGGGACAAGCCTGAACTGTCGCCGAGTACCGTTCCGGTAGTACCAGGTCAAACCACGGCTCTCCCAGCGATCGGCATTCCCTTGCCCGACTCCTCGGATGTTCTCATTCCCGATGTGCCCCCCGGCATCTACCGGATCGAGGACCACATCGAGGACTCAACGATCACCGGCTTCGCCATCGTGCAGGTCACCGCCAGGAACTGAGGCTTCCGGTGTGTTTCGTGGCACCGACTCGGCGCCCCTCGACACACGCCAACCCGCGACTCGGACAACCCCTTCACCAAGGAGTCCTGCCAGCAGACGCCCTGCCGGCGGCGATGCTCCAGAAACACACGGTCGTCCGTTTCAGAAGCGCCGAGGCGATCCTCACTCCTACTACCCTGCCGTTCGTCTCATGCAACGAGCCCTTCTCGCCCTCTTCCTGTTCGCAGCGGCCTGCACCTCCGGCACCGCGCCGGGACCGGCAACCACGGCACTCCCGCCGATAACGACGACGAGCAGTACGTTGCCCACCGGACCCGGACTCTGCGGCACTCCACTTCTCACCGATGAAAGGATCCCCGACGTCCAGGCCGCAGACGAACTGATTTCACGGTTCATCACCGATCGTTCCCACGGCCTCGGCGCGGAGGGCTGCCTCACCGACGCCGCCGCGCAGGCCTTCGCGAACTCGTCGTTTCCGCTGTGTCTCTACAAGTGCTCCGATATTGCACAGCTCGAACTCCCCAAGACTCTGAACATCGCCCCTGCCGGCGAGACCAGCCTCGGGCCGCTTCGTTCGCTACTCATCGACTACCAGATCGAAGACAGAATCCATCGACGGATCCGGGAGACCTACGACATCCAGACGGTTCGGGGCCCGGGAGACAGGCGGCAGGTCATGATCGCCGACGTGACGATCGAGCCCGAGTCGATGGTCACAGAGATCGACGCCCGCCGGATCCTCGATGACCTCCTCGCGGCCCTCGCGGATGGCGCGTGGGATGTGGCGGGCACCCTTCTCGTCGACCAAGGAACCACCGCCGCCATCGAGGCCCGATTTCCCGATCTCTGGACCACACCGTGGAACGAACTCCTCGAACCGTTCTGTGAGACGGCCCTATGTGGCGCCTCCTACGAGATCCTTGGCAGTGAGATCCTCAACGCCCAGAGCCGAACCTTCGACGTCCAGTTCGACGCGACCGAAGGACCCGTCGTAGTCGAGATCCCGGTCGTAGCATTCGAAAACAGCCTGACGGCAGGAGACCTACCGCCCGAAGGCATCCCCGAACGCCCCCTGATATCCGTGCAAGACCAACTCTTCCCTGATGGACTCCCGAGCCGTTTCGCGCTCGTCAGGTCCAGAGCGCTGCAGTTCGGCGAGCCGGATTCCGGATGGTACGCGTGGCCGAGCGCCTTGAACGCTCCGGACATGCAGACAGTCGCCGGATGGGTTCTCTTCACCGGTTTCGGTGGCGTTCGCCTCGCCACGTACGAATCGGGCACCGTCGAGGTGCAGAAGATCATTGCCGCAGACCCATGGCGCCTTGCGGGCGTCGCCATGATCGACGATGCCCCCACCGCCCTGCTGACCGACGGACGGCGGCTCGTCGCCTACGCCCTCGGCACCGACGAGGTACGGACCCTGGTGGATCTCGACGGAAGCGAATCGTCGATCGCTTGCGCCACGATCGGCGGTGACCAGGTCCTCGTCACCTCGACAGTCGGCGACTCGACGTCCTATGACCTCTACGGTCTCGCCGACCTCGTCCAGCTGGCGCACCTGGAACCGAAGAAGGCGTCGGGGTGCGCAATCCTCTCACCTGATGGCTCGACGTTCGCCTACACGGCAGACGTCTCACTGAACAACCCCCAGACCATCGTGCTGACGTCCTCTCTCGACGGGACCGAGATCGATCGCTGGTCGGTGCTGGCCGATGCGGTGATCGCCTCGCAGGCATTCACGACATCTCTCGCATTCGATGGGCGCTACGCCGCTGCCGCCCTCTCTGTTCCGCCCCGGTACGCACCCTACGCCGAAAGCGAAGACCTTGGTCGACGGTTCATCGTCGACACGCAGACCGGCGATCAGTGGATGGTCACTACCGGAGTCCACGTGCTCTTCCCGCCGGGGTAGGAAAGCCGGTGCGCCATCGGCGGTGGGGACAGCGGGAGCCCCCCGTCTCTGAACCCTGGGCTCGTAGGTGCGCCAGGCGTACTCCTGAACCCTGGGCTCGTAGGTGCGCCAGGCGTACTCCTGAGCCCTGGGCTCGTAGGTGCGCCAGGCGTACTCCTGAGCCCTGGGTTCACAGGGGTCCCGCCGATCCTGGTGCCCCGGCGCCCGCTCTCATCTACCATCCCCCCAGGAGGCAACCGTGATCTTCTCGGACAGGTCCATCAAAGAGGCTGTGGCCTCGGGGCGCATCGTCATCGACCCATTCGACGAATCCTTCGTGCAGCCGTCGAGCGTGGATCTGCGGGTCGATCGGTTCTTCCGGGTCTTCGAAAACCACCGATACGCCCAGATCGATCCGAAGCAGGCCCAGGAAGATCTGACCGCTCTCGTGGAGACCGGCGTCGACGAACCGTTCATGCTGCACCCCGGCGAGTTCGTCCTCGGGTCGACCCTGGAGCGGGTTTGTCTCGCCGATGACGTCGTCGCACGGCTCGAGGGCAAGTCCAGCCTCGGCCGACTCGGTCTTCTGATCCATTCGACGGCCGGATTCGTGGATCCCGGTTTCGACGGCTACCTGACGCTCGAACTCTCCAACGTGGCAAAGCTGCCGATCGCGATCTACCCGGGCATGAGGATCGGACAGATCTCCTTCTACGAATTGACCACACCGGCAGACCGCCCCTATGGCACGGCGGGCAGCAAGTACCAGGGGCAGCGGGGACCAACACCAAGCAGAATCCATCAGGACTTCGCGTAGGGCTCAGCGGTCGCGCCGTTCCAACACGCGCCGATCCTCATCACTGATCTTGGCTGCGTGCGCCAACCGGACCGGAGTGATCGACACGAAGCCTCGCGCGACGGCGTCGACGTCGGTACCCGACAGGTCGCCGCGCATCCGGAGACCCGTGGAGAAGTCGTGGATGAACACGCCCGGTTCCCGCTCCCTGAAGATACTGTCGTAGCCGAGCTTGGCGAGGTCCGTGATCAATCGGGGCGAGTCGACCGTCGTGTCGACCCCGAAGTTCACATTGAGCATGTCGACCCCTTTCGGGTACCCCTTACGCATGGCATCGCGCACGATGTCGACACTGATCTTGGCGGCGCGAGGCCACAGATCGGCGTCATCACCCGCCCACACTCGCTCTGCCCATGAGCGATGGTCGCTTGTCACTCCGGTGGAGAACGCGAACGCCGGGATCCCGGCAATCCACCCTTCGGCTGCCGCGCCGGCCGTGCCGCTGGACAGGAAGAACGCCAGGCTGTCGTTCAAACCGATGTTGATGCCTGACACGACCATGTCCGGCCGGGTCCCAAACAGTGAATGCACTCCAAGCTGAGTACAGTCGGCGGGGAAGCCGTCCGCCACCGCGACTTCGATTCCTTCGAGCACTGTTCGCCGCACACGGATCTCCCCGAACCTCGTGATCGCCTTGCCGATCCAGCTTCGCTCACGATCGGGAACGACCACCCTGACCTCTGCGATCTCCTTCAGTGCATGAGCAAACGGCAACAGGGCCGGAGAATCGGCGCCATCGTCATTGGTCAACAGAAGATACCCCACGAGGCGGCCAGGTTACCCCGTATACGGAGGCCCCCCGAGTTTGGGGGGCCTCCGTTGTCCTCGGTGAGTGGAGGAAGGGGGTACTCCGTCTGCTGTTGACACATCGAGGACGCTGTCACCATCGACTATCGGTCGATCCGGCCCAGATCTTGAGGGCGACGCGAAGCACCCCCAGCCGGGAGGGAGGTAGCTGGGGGTGCCGCGTTCACTATGTGTTCCGCACGAGATTCCTCGGCGGACCTACAGAGTTTATCACGGCTTACTTATCACGCAAAGACAGCATCACGCCCTGTGACTTATCAACAGCAGCGTCGGCGAGAAGTCAAGTGGCGCGCTCCCCTTCGGTTCTGATAGAGTTTGGTTATGCTCAATCCGAGAGAACTCCAAATCTTCCTCGCTGCCGCCGAGACCGAGAATTTCTCGGAGGCCGCCAGAAGGCTCAGCATCTCACAGCCCGCCATCTCGATGCAGATCCGGTCTTTGGAGGAGAAGCTCAAAGTCCCCCTGTTCACACGCACGGGGAGACAGGTCACCCTGACGGACCCCGGCCGGGTACTCATCCCGATGGCCCGCGACGTCATCGACCACACAATCCACCTCGAGGAGGCGATGGCCTCGTTGCAGGGAGAGGTCGTCGGAGTACTCAAACTCGGATGCAGCACCGCTGCGGGGAAGTACGTCATCCCGAAGCTCATGGCCGGGTTTCACAAGCGCTTTCCGAGAGTGGGCCTCATCTGTGACGTGACCGGCCGCCACATGGCACTCGAAAAACTGCGTGAAGGTGACGTTCAGCTCGCACTGACGAGCCTTCGCGAACCGTACAAAGGCATCGAATACCGGCCATTCCTGACCGATCGGATCGTGTTGATCGTCCCACCCGATCATCCCTGGGCTGCCCTCGATCGTCCCCTCAAGCCCAAGGAACTACTCGCAGGCCAGTTCATTCTTCGAGAGTCCCAGTCGGGAACTCGCGGAGCGGTGGTCGAAGGGCTCTCCTGGCACGACATGACCATCGACGACCTCGAGAAGGTGATGGTGCTCGGGAACTCGGAAGCCATCTGTGGGGCGGTCCAGGAGAGAATAGGGGTCGCGTTCGTCTCGATGTCCGTCGCCTGCGAAGCCTCGAAGGCCGGGACGGTCGTTCCCATCCAGATCGAGAACATGGATCTCACAACGACGCTCTTCATGGCCCGTGACACCGACCGGCCTGCGACCAGAGCCCAGGCGGCATACTGGGAGTTTGCATTCTCGCCCGAGAACGAGCACATCCGGCGTCAGCCGAGTCTCCCGCCAGATACATTCTGCTGAACGTATCCTGATGGCCCGCCCTCGTGTCGCAGCGTCCGTCACGATGGCGGCCGTGGCGACCGCGTGGGGAACGATTCCGCTGATCGTCCGGACCGTCTCGCTGCCCGCAGAACAGCTCGCGGCGTTGCGGCTCTGGCTCGGTGCCATCACGGTACTCGTCATCCTCGGCATCCGAGGTGAGCTCCGCCTTCGACGCACCGACCCGCTCGGCCGGATCGCAGCGATCGGGGTCCTTCTGGCCATTCACTGGGCCGCGTTCTTCTGGTCGATCAAGACGACGACGGTAGCGGTGGCCCTGGTGCTGGTCTACCTCGGACCCGTCGCCATGGCGACTCTGGCTCGCGCAGTTCTCGGCGAGCCTCTCAAACGCAGATCCATCATCGCTCTTGCAGCCGCCCTGGTCGGTGTGGTCCTGGTGGCGCGTCCGGGCGCCGGCGTCACCGCAGAAGGCGTGCTCACCGGGCTCATCGCCGCAGCCACCTTCGCAGCCATGGTCCTCATCGGGAAGCCGGCCGCTCAACAGGTCGGAGGGCTCAAGCTGGCGGGCCTCCAGATGAGTGTCGCCGCTCTCGTCATGACGCCTTGGGCAGCCTCGTCGCTTCCCGAGATTCCGACGTACTGGTGGAAGGTCGTCCTGCTTGGGGTCGTGCTGACGGGTGTCGGGTTGATGATCTACTGGTCACTCATAGCGACCCTGCCCGTCATGAGCATCGCGATCCTGTCGTACCTGGAACCCGCTTCGGCGGTCGTGTGGGCTGCACTGTTTCTCGCCGAACCCGGAGATATATGGTCATGGATCGGCGTCGCGCTCGTCGTCGGCGCCGGCATCACTGCGGGAACACAATCCACACAATCCGGGGGCCCGGCCTGACGGCCGGGCCCCTCGTGTTGCCGTCTCATCCGGCCAGTTCGACCTCCGTCCCCGTGGCACTCCACCGGACCATCGGCCCACTGCCGGTCTTGTACCAGCCGCGTCCCGCAAGATACGCGACACCGGCGCCGTGGGCTCGAAGCTTGGCCTTGCCCTGAGCCTGCAGCAAGAAGTGGGTGCCTTCCACTGCGATGTAGCCGCGGAAGTCTTCGAGGGTCAGGTCGCTGCCGACGTACTCTTCGTCGGCGACCGATATCCCGTTCTTCCGGTACGTGTCCTCGCTGATGATCTTGACCTTCATGTCACCGGCGAAGTCGCTGATCGTCACATCACCGTCGATGAGGAGCCGAACACGGCCACCCATGTCGAACCGGACTTCCCCGACACCCTTCGCCCAGAGCCATCCTCGGCCCGAGACGAGGGCGTCGCCATTCCCGCCGGCCTCTTCGGCGAGAGCGGGGACTGCCAGTACGGCACCGATGAGGGCGACGACCAACAGCAGGATCGTGAGTTTTCGCAAACGCATCTGCAACCTCCTTGGTTCTGCGTCTGCTCTCACGATGCGCCCGCGACGTAAGGGGTCTGTGAGCAAATCTCGAAGACTCTGCAAGAAACAATGGCCATACCGCCGGTAGCCTGGCGCCCATGGCAGTCATCCCCTTCTACGGAACCGACCGTTCCGGGCTCTTCGCCATCGAACGAGCGGCGATGGACAGGCAAGGGCTGGTCATCAACGCCCTCGATCGGCTTCTGCCAGACGGTGTAGTCGCCGACATCGGCGCGGGTGACGGGTTCACTGCCGAACGGCTGACAACACCGCGCCGGTGGGTCGTCCCCCTCGAGCCTGCCGCCGCCATGATTCGACCAGATCGGATCCTTCCATGGGTGCAGGCTGATGCCGAACATCTCCCGTTCGGGCCTGCAATCCTCGACGGCGTGTATGCGACGTGGGCGTACTTCTTCTCCCGAGGATGGGATCCTGCGCCAGGGCTCAAGGAGCTGAGACGTGCCATCAGATCCCAAGGAACGATCGCGATCGTCGACAACCTGGGTGGTGACGAGTTCACGGCGTTGAGCGACCGTGACATCACCGCCGATGTCGACTTCTGGACGGCGAGAGGTTTCGAGTTGGAGATCATTGAGACCGCGTTCGTTTTCGAGAGCCTCCATGATGCCCAAGCGCTGCTCGGCTTCTACTTCGGGGATCGTGGCCGCGACGGTGCTCGACTGCGCGTGGGCTTCAGGGCGGGCATCTTCGTCGCTCATCCCACCTAGTGCTCTTCTCGTCAATGCTGGCATCACATAGCGAGGCCAGCATTGACGAGAAAGGGTTCAGCCCCTTCGGAAGATCCCCGCTGCGCCCATACCCCCGCCGATGCACATGCTCACGATGCCGTACTCCACATCACGTCGCTTCATCTCGTGCAGCAATGTCGCTGTCAGCTTGGCCCCGGTGCAGCCGAGTGGATGTCCGAGGGCGATCGCGCCGCCGTTGACGTTCACCTTCTCCGGGTCGATGCCGAGCTCCCGAATGCAGTACACGGCCTGACTGGCGAAAGCCTCGTTGAGTTCGATCAGACCAATATCGTCCAGCGTCAGCCCGGCAGCGTCGAGCGCCTTGGGGATGGCCACGGACGGGCCGATTCCCATGATCGCCGGATCGACCCCGGCCACCTGGAAGGTGACGAGCTCGCCGAGAGGCTTGAACCCGAACTCCTCTGCCTTCTCCCGGGTCATCAACAACTCGAGGGCCGCACCGTCGGACATCTGCGACGAGTTGCCCGCCGTCGATGTACCGTCGACTTTGAAGGCAGGCCGGAGTTTCGCCAGCCCTTCGAGTGTGCTCTCGCGAGGCCCATCGTCGGTGTCGAAGACGAACGAGCCGTCGCCCAAACGTACCTGGACAGGGAGAATCTCGTCGGCAAACCTCCCTTTCTTCTGCGCGTCGAGGGCACGTCGATGTGATTCGAGGGCGAAACGATCCTGCTCTTCGCGGCTGATGCCGAACCGTGCCGCGACGTTCTCACTCGTCATCCCCATCGATTCGTATACGGTGGGCATGTGCTCGGCAAGCCACGGATTGGGTGCAGGTTTGTTCCCACCCATCGGCACGATCGTCATCGACTCGACACCACCTGTCAGCACGATGTCCGAGAAACCCGCGGCGACATGTGTCGCGCCGGTCGCCAGTGTCTGCAGACCGGAACTGCAGAACCGATTCATCGTCATGGCGGGCACTTCGACGGGCAGGCCGGCGCGGAGCGCCGCGATGCGCCCGACGTTCATCCCTTGCTCTCCCTCGGGCATCGCACAGCCGATGATCACATCATCGATGGCAGCCGAATCCAACTCGGGAACCCGACCGATGAATCCCTGTATCAAGAGCCCAAGCAACTCATCGGGGCGAGTTTCACGAAGGCTGCCTTTGTAGGCTTTCCCCACCGCCGTGCGGTAGGCGTGAGTGACGACGACTCCAGTACTCATATGTCCTTGCTCCCTTAGTTCCGCAGCGGTTTTCCGGTGGCCAGCATGTGTTGAATCCGCTCGAGCGTCTTGTCTTCATGACAGAGTTCCACAAACACTTCCCGTTCGAGGTCGAGGAAGTCCTGCTCGCTCCGCTCGGTCCCTTGGGCAACATCGCCGCCGCAGATTACGTACGCGAGCCTCTCGGCCAGGTGCTCGTCGTACTCGCTGATATAGCCGCCTCCGCGCATCGTGTGTGCCGCGATCTCGATGGCGGCAATGCCGTCCCTCCCGGGAACCGTGACGCTGCGTCGCTTTGGCGGCGTGTATCCCGTTTCCACCATCGCGAGAACGTCCTTCTTGGCGGCGGCGAGCAGCGTATCGGAGTTGAGGTGCACTTTGTCGGTCGGACGCAGGTACCCGAGGTCGCGCGCTTCCTCCGCGCTCGTGGAGACTGTGGCCATCCCGATCGTCTTGAAGATCTTCTCCATGAACGGGAACATGCTGACATTCACTCCGGCCGGCACACTCCCGTAGTGACGGAACGCCATCTCCTTGCATCCACCGCCCGCGGGAATGACTCCAACTCCCAATTCCACGAGACCCAGGTAGGTTTCGGCGAACGCACGCACGGCGTCGCTGTGCATGACAGCTTCGCATCCCCCACCGAGCGCCATCCCTCTCGGAGCGGCCACAACGGGACCTTTGCAGTACTTCATCTTCATGTAGGCGTTCTGGATGCCCCTGACGGCACCTTCGAGCTCCTCCCACATGTTCGACATGGCCAGCATGCCGACCAGGCCGATGTTCGCTCCGACGGAGAAGTTGGCTGCTTCATTGCCGACAACGAGGCCGACGAGTTCGCCTTCGTCCACCCGCTCACACGCCTTGTCGATCATCTCGACGACCTGTGCGTCGATCGAGTTCATCTTGGTGTGGAATTCGAGCAAGCCGACGCCGTCTCCCATGTCGAAGAGCGTGGCCCCTTCGTTGCGGTCGAGTGCCTCCAGGTCGGCGATGGTGATGATGCCCTCCAACCCTGGAACCGGCAGATACTCCTCGTTGAAAACGTCCCAGTAGTACAAGGTGCCGTCGCGACGCACATACCAGGTTCCGTCACCCTTCGCGAGCATGGTCTCGACAACGCCGGGGACCGTCATGCCTTCTTCGCGCATGCGCCGTACCGACCGTTCGACACCGATCGCATCCCATGTCTCGAACGGGCCGAGTTCGTAGTTGAAACCCCACCGCAGGGCCCGGTCCACATTGACGATGTCGTCGGTGATCTCTCCCAGGAGTTGCGCCGAATAGATGCACATCTCGGCCGTGACCTTCCAGGCGAAGCGGCCCGCCACGTCGTCGAACCAGACCACTTCACGGATTCTTTCCGCCGCAGTCTCGAGGTTCCTGGCTGCACCGATGGAGTCGAACCGAACTTGTGGCTGTTCCTCGTACTCGAGGGTTTCCGGGTTCAGCACGAGAATCTTGCGGTTTCCGTCGGCGTCACGAGTCTTCTTGTAGAACCCGGCGCCCGTCTTCTCCCCGAGATCGCCCCTTTCGACCAGTTTCTGGAGGACGTCCGGAACTCTGAACCGCTCACGCCACGGATCGTCGGGTGAAGACTCCACGAGCGTGGTCAGAACGTGCGCCATGGTGTCGAGACCGACCACGTCCGCGGTCCGGAACACGGCGGATTTCGGACGCCCTGTGGCCGGACCGAAGATCTTGTCGGCCTCGGTCACACCAATACCCATCTCGTCCATCCAGTGGAATACCGACGTCATGCCGAACGTGCCGATCCGGTTGCCGACGAAGTTCGGAGTGTCTTTCCCGTAGACGATGCCTTTGCCGAGGACGTCCGTTCCGAACTCGGCCATGTCGGCCAGAACTCCAGGATCGGTGTCCTCGCAGGGGACCAGCTCGAGAAGGCGCATGTACCGAACCGGATTGAAGAAGTGGGTGACCAGGAAGTGCTTGCGGAAGTCGTCGCTGCGACCTTCGACCATCCCCGCGACCGAGAGACCGGAAGTGTTGGAAGAGACGATGCTTCCAGGCTTGCGTCGTTCGTCGACCATCGCGAAGATTCTCTGCTTGATGTCGAGGCGTTCGACGACCACTTCGACGATCCAGTCCACGTCGCCCAGGTTGTCGGCGTCATCTTCGTAGTTGCAGGGTGTGACGAGCCGCGCGAAGTCCTTGTGATAGAGCAAGGCGGGCTTGGCCTTGAGCATCGACGCGTAGCCGGCGGCCGCAATCCTGTTGCGAACCTCGCGGTCTTCGAGTGTCAGCCCTCTCTTCGCCTCCTGATCGGTCAGCTTCGCCGGCGCGATGTCGAAGAGGTAGGAGGGAATTCCGGCGTTGGCGAGGTGGGCGGCAATGCCCTGTCCCATGACGCCTGCTCCCAGTACTGCCACGCGGTTGATCCTCATGCCCATGGATCCTCCTAATCTGATGTTGCCCCCACACTATCGGACCGGGCGGCTCCGGAATCCGCGGTGAGTCAAGATCGGTCGCGATACGGTTCGATCCGAGGCATTACCCGCGAAAATCCCAGGAGCCGGTCGAGCAACACATGGGTGGTAGTTGACCAGTGCCTCGACCGGCAATCTTCGCGGCGTTCTGCCGGCCAGGAACGCCGAGAAGCCCCCTTCCCCCGTTCTTGCGTGAGCCGGCTGCCCATAGCGCGGCTCTCACGCAAGAAGGGTATCGACACCCCGAACGTCACCGGCCAAAGCACTAGACGACGTCGCGACCGAGGTCGGCGAAGAGAGTGAACTCGGGAAGGAAGGTCATGTCCACCTTCCCGGTGGAGCCGCTTCGATGTTTGGCGACGATCACCTCTGCGAGGCCTTTCGTTTCCTGTGCCTCCGGGTGGTAGTACTCGTGGCGATAGATGAACATGACGAGGTCTGAATCCTGTTCGATGGCTCCGGATTCGCGAAGGTCCCCGAGGCGGGGACGCTTGTCTTCTCGAGATTCGAGGCCACGGTTCAACTGCGAAACTGCAATCACCGGCACCTCCAGCTCGCGAGCCAGGTTCTTGAGCGAACGGCTGATCTCCGCTATCTCCTGTTGCCGGTTCTCACGGTTGGATCCCTGCATGAGCTGCAGATAGTCGACGATCACCAGGTCGAGACCGTGCGCCCGCTTCAGCCTACGGGATTTCGCTCGGATGTCGGTCACGGTGAGCTGTCCGGAGTCGTCGATGTAGACCGGAACCTGGTACATCTTCGACGCCGCATGGACGACCTTCTGCCACAACTGGGGGCCGAGCTGGCCGGTCCGCAGCTTCATCGAGTCGACCCGACCAATCGAGCACAAGAGCCGCTGCACTATTTCTTCGCGGCTCATCTCGAGGGAGAACATAGCAACCGTGCCCCCTTCGAGAGCGACGTTGGTCGCGATGTTGGCCGCCAATGCGGACTTGCCCATCGCGGGTCTCGCTGCGACGATCACCAGGTTCGCAGGCTGGAGGCCCCCAAGCTTCCTGTCGAGATCGCGAAAACCCGTTGCCAGGCCTGTGAGCTCCGTCCCGCGGGCCTCCATTTCCTCGATCGTCTCGAGTGTGCTGTGCAGCAGCGGGCTCATCGGCATGAGACCATCTCCGACCCGGCGCTCGGCCACGGCGAACACGGTCTGCTCGGCTCGATCGAGGATCTCCGAGATCGCAACATCGGTGGCGATTGCGAGATCGCCAAGCATGCCCCCTGCTCCGATGAGCCGGCGTCGAAGACCATGCTCTTCGACGATGCCGGCGTAGTACTCGATGTTGGACGCCGTCGGCACGGCGTCCATCACTTCTGACAGATAGCCGGCTCCACCAACCCGATCCAACTCGCCCTTGCGGTGCAGCGCATCCGAAACCGTGAGCGGATCGATCGGCTGGTTGGCGTTGTAGAGGTCCACGATCACCTCGAAGATGGCCTGGTGCGCCGGGACATAGAAATCGTCCGGGTCCAGCTTGTCCATCACGAGGTTCGCGGCCTCGGACGAGAGCATGATCGCTCCGAGAACGGACTCCTCTGCCTCTCGGTTGTGCGGGGCGACCCGGAGCCTGCGGCTCGCACCGCCTGCTGGGGAAGAGATCATCCGGTCCAGATCGGTCATGTCACCTCTACGCGGGTATTACGTCCAAAGAAAGGGGAAACTCGACTTCCGGATGCAGCTTCACCCGAATCTCGTACAGTCCGATGCTCTTGATCGGTTCGGAGAGGTTTACGTAACTCCTGTCCAGTTCGACCCCTGTGAACTTCTTCACACCCTCAACGATGTCGGCGGTGGACACGGACCCGAACAGCCTGCCCTCGTCACCGGCGCGAGCGGCCACCACGACGCGAGTACCGACCAGCGCCTTGGCGACTGCCTCGGCGGCTTCGAACGAGCGTCGTTCCGTCTCCCGTCGGGCCCGCAACAACGCCTCCGCATTGCTCAGGGCACCAGGCGTCGCTTTCACCGCAAGGTTCTTCGGGAGCAGATAGTTTCGTCCATACCCTTCGGAAACCTCGACGACATCGCCCTTCCCACCCAGGTCGGGAACTTCGGCAATGAGTATGAGCTTCATCGCTTGATGTAGGGGAGGAGAGCCATCTCGCGGGCGTTGCGGATGGCGCGAGCCACTTTGCGCTGGTGTTGCGTGCAGTTGCCGGTCACCCGCCGAGCCCTGATCTTGGCGCGGTCTGACATGTAGTTGCGGAGAAGCGCCACGTCCTTGTAATCGACATAATCGATCTTCTCCTTGCAGAAGTGGCAGGGTTTCGGCTTGCGTTGCCGGAGGTTGCTCTGAGACAACCTGCGGCGTTTCGGTTTCGCTCTCTGTGCCATGTGTCCTCTCTAAAACGGGGCCTCGTCGGGCCCATAGTCATTGCGAGCAACGGGAGCGGCAGGCGCCGGACGTGACGAGTCCCGGTCGCCGCTGTCGCGCGCTGTCTTCGTCACCGAGGCGGTCGCCCAACGCAGGGAAGGCCCGATCTCCTCGATACGGAGTTCGACGACCGAGCGCTTGTCCCCTTCCTGGGTTTCCCACTGCCGCTGCTCGAGACTGCCGGTGATGATCACCCTGGCCCCCTTCTGCAACGATTCTGCAGCATTCTCGGCCGCTTCACGCCACAACGTGCCGCCGAAGAAGCTCGTCTGCTCCTGCCACTCTCCGGCCTGGTCCCTCCAGCGCCGATTCACTGCTACGCGAATCTTCGCCATGGCAATACCAGAGGGAGTAAAGCGCAGTTCTGGATCTTCTACGAGGTTGCCAATCACCGTCACGGTGTTCGTCGCCATGGTTCTCTCTCCTTTGCCGCCCGGTCTCCATCGCCCATCCTGTCACGGGAGTGTGACAAGAAACGATCGATCAGCTCTCGGGACGAATGATCTTGTGGCGCACGACCAGATCCGCCAAGAGCAGCACCCGGTCGAGATCGTCCACAACATCGGGTTCCGCCTCGAAGTGGAGCACCGAGTAGTAGCCCTCGTGCAGGTGATTGATCTCGTACGCAAAGCGACGTTTTCCCCAGAGATCCCGCTCGCCGACGGTTCCACCGCGGCTATGGAGAAACTCCTCCGTCTGCTCGACGAGCTTCAGGTAGTCGCTCTCGGCCAACTCGGGCCGATGAATGGTCATCAATTCATAGCTTCGCATTCCACCTCCTTTGGACATCCGCTTTCGCGGACGGCCCCGCCGGTCGACGGAGCAGGGTTCGGCGATCTGCCGAGGGAACCGGTTGGAGTGTAGCCGCACACGACCGATGCTCGAAAGCCGAACCGCAAGGTGGTTTTCCCAACTTCACACCACCACCACGTCAGGGCGATGCGTAGTCCGCCTGCAGGACGGCTTCTCTCGTATATGCAGTACACGTATCCGGCAGCAACGGCACAGACCCCTCCCACGTTCCCTGCGTCCGAGACGTCGACTTCTGTCAGGGGACGAGGAGCGACCCAGGGGCGACGTCGGCCAGAGCACGACCCGCCGGTGCTTCCAAGGCCCATCGGTACGGACCGGTGGAACCGTACGTGGGACATGGATCCTCCGTGCATACGGGCATCGTCCTGACTGTGAGGAGCCGACCCAGAGTGTCGAAGAAGGCTATGTCGAGATCGATCAGCGTGTCCTTCATCCAGAACTTCGCCGTCGACGACCCTTCGAAGAAGAACAACATGCCGTCGATCCCGTCCAGGTCCGAGACACCACTCAGTCCCCTGGTTCGCTCATCGCGCGTCGAGGCCACGGCGACAAAGAGTGGCGTCCCGTTCAGAGTGATCTGTCGGGTCTCGAAGCCGTTCCACCGTTCCGTTCGGGGAACGGAGGGCGTGGAGACGGGCACCGAGCTCCCGATCGTCGCTGCTCCTGCACCGCAACCGGCCACCAGCAACAACACCGTCCCCACGACCAGCCGCTTCATCCTTCCAGAAGCTCCGCTCCGGCCTGCTCACTCATGTGATAGGTCTCATCATCGCCAGGGAAACCCCCCGACCGCACGTCGGCAACGTAACGCTTCAGCGCATCGACCGCGACATCATGAAGATTCGCGTACTGTCGAACGAACTTCGGGACGTGCCCGGTGTTCAGTCCGAGCACATCGTGGAACACCAACACCTGCCCATCGGTGTCGACGCCGGCACCGATCCCTATCGTCGGAACCTCCACCTCCTTGGTGACCAACTCGGCGAGCAGATCGGGGATGCCCTCGAGCACCATCGAGAACACGCCTGCTTCAGCCAACGCGAGGGCGTCCGCGAGCAACTCCATGGCTTCTGCGCTCGTCTTGCCCTGCACCTTGTATCCGCCCATGGCGTGTACCGACTGCGGAGTCAGGCCGAGGTGACCCATCACCGGGATCTCTGCGTCGATGATCGCCTCGATGACGGGAATTCGCTTGCGTCCACCTTCGAGCTTCACCGCTTCGGCACCGCCTTCGCGAACCAAGCGGCCGGCGTTGCGGACCGCATCCTCTATCGACACGTGATAGCTCATCCACGGCATGTCTCCGATCACGAGCGCGTTCGTGTTGGCTCTGGCGACCGCGGCCGTGTGGTGGACCATCACGTCGACGTCCACTCTCAGCGTGTCCTCGTATCCCAATACGACATTGGCAAGAGAGTCACCCACGAGGATCATGTCGACACCCGCTGCGTCGGCAATACGCGCCCCCGGCGTGTCGTAGGCGGTGACCACGGTCAGTTTCTCACCGCCCTTGCGCGACCGAACGTGCGGAACGGTGATCTTGCCTGCCATGACTGGCTCCTCTCTCCCCACCGCGGCGGGTTGGGGGATCTCTTCGGAATGTCGTGCCCACATGTCGGACTCGGCCGCCTCGCTGGGTCGCCCGGACCGGTGGGAAACCCAGCCTACCGCCTTATCGAATCGTCGGACGCTACGGTTCCCCCATGACCGACTACACCTTCATCCCCGCGCTGACCGTGGACATCCCCGACGAGGGAACGCTCAGCAAGGTTGCGTACAAGAACGATCGCGTCCGCGTCGTCGTGTTCGGATTCGATGCCGATCAGGAACTCACCGATCATACGGCTTCCATGCCCGCGATCGTCCAGGTGATCTCCGGCAAGGCCCGCCTAACCCTCGGATCGGATGTCGTCGAGGCCGAGCAGGGTTCGTGGACATACCTTCCCGCGGGCCTCACCCACGCGGTCTATGCCCTCGAGCCGACCGTGATGCTGCTGACCTTGCTGCGCGAGTGATGCTGATCGAGTCGGCGTTGCTGATCGAGGTCCCAGAAGCCGAGCCCGTGATCGGTCATTGGAGAACCCTCCTGGATCCGGCCGCGCTCATCGGCGTGCCCGCCCATGTCACCGTGCTGTACCCGTTCCTTGCACCGAACCGTCTCGACGAGGCAACGCTGAGATTGCTCGGCAGCCTGTTTCGGAACGTCCACCCGTTCCCATTCGCTCTGACCGAGGTACGCCGGTGGCCGGACTTCGTGTATTTGACCCCGGAACCTCGCGAGCCGTTCGCAGACCTCACCGAGATGCTCGTGCGACATTGGCCCGACGCCAAGCCCTACGAGGGCAAGTTCGATCGTACCGTTCCCCACGTGACCGTCGCGCACACTTCGAATGATGCCGTCGCACAGCGCATCATCGCCGATGTGTCCCCCTACCTCCCGCTCGACTCGGTCGCCCAGACCGTCACCCTCATGGTCACCGACAGCGTATCGTGGACCGCCCACACCACGTTCCTGCTCGGTGCGTAGCAGTCACGGCTCACGGGCTCTGACATCTCCTCAGGAGAAGTAGCCGAAGGCTGAACGGCGGGGGCACTTCCGACGGCACCTCATCTCACCTTGCCAATGCCGCGACAACGGACGCGTACATGCCCTGCTTGATCGCCTGCAACGTCGCCGGGTCCTTCTCCGCGAGTGCCGCTGCCATCTCGATCGCCGCCGGGAGCACGTCTTCCTCGGATACGGCACGTTCGACGATCCCCACACCGGCCGCTTCTGCACCCCCATAGCGGTGCGCCGTCGTCATCACCGTGTGGGCCACCTGGGGTGAGAGTCGCGCCTGGATCAGCGCTGCCATACCCTCGGTGAAGGGGATCTCGATGTCCACCTCCGGCATCGACCAGAACCCCCTGTCGGCACGCATCACACGAAAGTCGTGTGCAAGTGACCACATGGCGCCGGCCGCGAAGCAGTGCCCGTTGACTGCCGCGACCATGGGGCGCGGGAAGGTCAGGGTCCGGGCCAGAAGTCGCTGCGTCGCCATGGCAAGATCCAAGAAGGACATGTCGGCCTTGCCGCTCGACACCCAATCGAGGTCGAGACCGTTCGAGTAGAACTTGCCGGTTCCGGTCGTCACCAGCGCCGCAGGACCGTCGACCTCCTCGACCTGATCGAGAAGATCGTTGATTCGATCCAGGGACGGGCGGTTGAAGCGATTGTCTCCCGCGTCCATCGTCAATACGAACACCGTTTCATGGCGGGTCAGGTCAAAGCTCACGACCCCTCCTCGTTTTGCTCACCCCACGTTACCGGCACGCGTCGGTTCGCCATGCGAGCCACACTTCGTATCGCGACGAGCGCCGCAGCGAGGCCGCTCTTGCCGGCCGCTGCTTGCCCATCGGGCTCCCCGTATCATCGTTCGCATCGAACCTCTGCCCTCGGCCAACGTTGTGTGAATCCGCTGTCGTACACGATGTACAGGTAGTTCTCGATGTCTGCAGACGACCTCCAGATCTCCTGATCCTGGTGCCGAACGCCGGTGCCCTCGGCTCCTGCCGGAGGACCGTCGAGCTCGGCGTAGGTGAGCACCGTACCGTCGGGGGCGGTCAGAGTGCCGAGCCGGCCTTCGGGATCGTGGGCATACTGGCGACCAAGGAATCGAATGAACACCACCTTGTCGGTTCCGCAGTCCTTGAACCCTTGAAACTCCACCACGATGGCATTCGACACGAGGTCGCCGGAAGGCGCGTACCACGGACCGTACCGGTTGGTCGCACAACCCGCGACCAGGAGAAGGACCAGGACAAGCCCAACGCGACGGATCAAGACCACGCGTTGTGAGGAATCGTGAGAATGACGATCGCAAGCACGGTCATCAGGCCGGCGACTACGGTGCCCACACCGGCATAGCCTGATTGCCTCTTTACCCGCGCCGCAGCCATGTGCGCCACGGTGACTGCTATCAGCATCCCGATCGGATCGATGTAGGCCCGGAAGACCGAAGGGTTCTCCTTGGTGATCCAGATGAGCAACCCCAGGGCCACCTGGAGATCGATCAGTCCCAGTGTGACGGACATGATTCGGCCGTATCCGGGGCTCCAAGCCTCCTTGCGAAGGTTCAGTGTGATCCCGGCAACTACAGTCGCGCCGAGTCCCGCCAGCACGAACCAGCGGATGATCGAATGGGCGGTGAGTATCGCGTCGGGGATTCGGAACCTCCTTGCAGGGCCCGATTCTGTGACAGATCGTGAACAAGGTCAAACCTCGATGTCTCTCATCCCGCTGGACATGACGCCGTCTTGGTGGCAAGCTATATCGAATCGCTATAACGAAATCATCTTGCTCGACCTCGCAATCCTCGGCTTTCTCAAAGAAGAACCCCGCCACGGGTACGATCTCAAGCGCCGTCTCGCCGACCTCGGCCTGCGTTCGGTGTCGTTCGGCTCGCTCTATCCGGCGCTCAGGCGCCTCGACCGTCACCGTCTCATCGAAGCGGTCGACTCTCAGCAGCGCAAGAAGGTCTATCAGATCACCGCGGCGGGAGAGGCCAGGTTTCGCGAGCTCATCGAGGGACGCACGACGGAGGATGAAGACGATCGCAGTTTCAATCTCAGAGTCGCATTCTTTCGATACGTCGACCCCGAGACCCGGCTCGAGCTCCTGGAACGGAGACGCATGATCCTCGCCGATCGGGCCAGCGATGCTCGCGCATCGTTGCACGAGACGATGAGTCGCACACGGGCGCGGATCGACCGATACACGGTCTCTTTGATCGAACGGGGGGCGCATCGAGCCGAAGCGGATATCGCCTGGATCGACGAGCTCATCGAAACGGAACAAGCGGTGATTCACCACCGGAACCCCACCGAGGCTCGGATGCACGAATGAACGAAGGGAAGCAATCAATGGGCACGATACGCGTGGCGGTCGCCGGGATGGGAAACTGCGCGAACTCCCTCATCCAGGGCGTGGAGTACTACCGGGAGGCAGATCCGGGCAACACGGTGCCAGGTCTGATGCACGTCCAGATGCACGGCTACCACGTTCGTGACCTCGAGTTCGTGGCCGCGTTCGATGTCGACGCGACCAAGGTCGGAGTCGACATGTCGAAAGCGATGTGGAACGGACAGAACAACACCTACCGCTTCGCAGACGTCGACCACAAGGGCGTCGAAGTGCTGCGTGGGCCGACTCTCGACGGTCTCGGGACCTACTACCGCAAGACGATCGAAGAATCCCCGGCCGACCCGGTCGACGTCGCCCGAGCACTACGTGACTCTGGAGCCGACGTTTTGGTCAACTACCTGCCCGTCGGCTCGGAGATCGCTGCACGGTCGTACGCGGAAGCGGCACTCGAGGCGCGAGTGGCGTTCGTGAACTGCATTCCCGTTTTCATCGCCTCCAACCGGGAGTGGTCCCGACGGTTCCACGACGCAGGTGTCCCGATCGTTGGTGACGACATCAAGTCACAGGTCGGCGCCACCATCGTTCACCGCCAACTGGCGCGCCTCTTCGAGGACCGTGGCATCAACCTGGACCGGACCTCTCAGCTCAACGTTGGCGGGAACATGGACTTCATGAACATGCTCGAGCGGGAACGGCTCGAATCGAAGAAGATCTCCAAAACGCAGGCGGTCACCTCACAACTCAGCCATGAATTGGGAGAACACAACGTTCACATCGGCCCCTCCGACTACGTCCCATGGCTGACCGATCGCAAGTGGGCGTACATACGGCTCGAGGGCAGCGCCTTCGGAAACGTGCCTCTGAATATCGAACTCAAGATGGAGGTGTGGGATTCACCCAACTCGGCAGGGGTCGTCATCGACGCGATCCGAACCGCCAAGCTCGCAAAGGATCGGGGCATCGGTGGACCGCTGCTCGGCCCTTCGGCCTATTTCATGAAGAGCCCCCCGGTTCAGTACCACGACGAGGACGCCCGCCGATTCGTCGAGGAATTCATCTCGACAGGTGATCCGGAGCGCGAGAGGATGAGAGCCTTCCTCGAGTAGGGGTAGCCAGTCATCAGTCATCGAGTGTTCGCGCCAACGGGCCCTCGACCTGACCAACGGACAACTGGGAACAGGCCGCGAATCCGCTGAGCGATGCCGACCGTTGTCAGCTCTGGAGGCGCTCTCGAATCCAGGCGATGTCGGCTGCCTGTGCCTCGGTTCCCCCCGGCGTCTCCACGACCGCCGGTGCGCCGGCTTCGCGCACGACTTGCACCAACAGTTCGGCGGGGATCTCGCCTTCCCCCAAGTTCGCGTGTCGGTCGCGACGGCTGTCGAACGGATCGCGCGAATCGTTCAGGTGGATGAGGTCGATCCTTCCCGTCGCCGCCATGATCCGGTCGACGATCCCGTCGAGATCCTCGCCGGCAGCCCATGCATGGCAGGTGTCGAGGCAGAATCCGACACCGAAAGCACCCACCGCCTCCCACAGCAGGGCGATGTCCTCGACCCTGCGCGCCATCGCGTTTCCCCCACCCGCCGTGTTCTCGATCAGGACCGGCACCGCAGCCTCGATCGGTTCGAGCGCCTTCCTCCACCGCTCCAATCCTTCTACGAACGTGCTGTCGCCGGTCACATGGCCGCCGTGAACGATCACCCCCGCCGACCCGATCGAGGCTGCGGCAGCGACCGTGTCGGCAAGCATGTTCCGACTCGGGATTCGCACCCTGTTGTTGGGCGAGACCACGTTGATCAGGTACGGCGCGTGCACATAGATCGGCAGACCCGACGATGCCAACTTCGCGGCGTCCTCCCGCTCGAGGGGCTTCTTCCACGACTGCGGGTTCGAGAGGAAGATCTGCACGACATCGGCGTTTCGCGCCGCGGCTTCCTCGATCGGGTTGGCACCGGGAACGTGGGCTCCGATCAGCATGAACGCGACCCTACTCCCAAGGCATCGGTTCCGGCTCGGCGGAAATCGACCCTCGGATCTTCTCGAGCGCGGCGGCGACCCTATCGGTGCCAAGCGCCCATCCCGCACCCTCGATCATGAGTGTCGTCGGGTTCACCCAACGCGCCGCCCACGGGTCGATGGGAAGTCGGCTCGGATCGGGGAACTCGATGATCAGAACCGGAAGCAGCTCTCCACCCTCGTCGGTCACCTCCGCACGGATGTCACCGACCTCGTTCCATGGGATCGACACTGCGCGTCGCAGGGGACCTGTGAGGGCAATCCGGAGTCCCGCGTCATCGGCAATGATCAACTTTCGTGGAACGACCAGATCACGCAATCCCCAGATCACCAGCACGAGTCCCCCCAGTACTGCGACGATGGCGAAGATCTTGTCTCTCGGCTCGAAGGCGGGTATCTGCTCTGCACCGTAGACCAATGCGCCGAACGCGTTGATGAAACGCTGTTCAGTCAGCAGATCGACGCCGAGAAGGATGAACAGAACCCCGAGGAGCGCAAGGAGCCACACGCGTATTGCGGACCGCTCGACTTCCAATCGATTCATTCGGTGACTCCCAGATCCTTGGGACGAACCAGTGCGACATACGGTACCCCGCGCTCGGCGATCAGCCGCGCAGCCGCGGCACCGCTCCTGTCGACGAGCGCGATCGCCTGAATGACGACGAGTCCCTGTCCGATGGCGACGTCGACAGCCTCGGCCAGGGCAGCTCCCGTGGTGGTCGTATCTTCCAGGACGGCGACGCCATCGCCCGGTGCGACTGCACCCACCAACCGGCCCCGCACCCCATGGTCCTTCTCTTGCTTGCGAATGGAGAACGCCCGCAGGTCGAGTCCCCGTTCCACACCGACGACGGCGGTGGATACGGCAATCGGATCCGCACCCATCGTCATCCCCCCGACTGCCTGGACGCCAGACTCCAAAACGTCGAGTACCGCCTCTGCCACCAGACGTGCCCCGGCTCCATCAAAGGTCGTTTGGCGGGCGTCGAGATACCAATCGCTCTCGATGCCCGACCGAAGAAGAAACGGCCCGTCGGTCCGCAAGGAGTATTCGATGAGATGTCGGCACAAATCGCTCAAGTCCTGCTCCCGAACGCCGATAACGGGAGTGTTAGCCACCCTCCCGAGTTAGCCCGACCATAGCGACCGTCCTCCCCGAGGACGGTCGCACCGGTTGCGGAGCATCCCCCTTTCCGGCTGATCGGCATGTCCCAGGGCGGAGCGCCCCACTCTCGGAGTCCGCCATCACTCACAGGTGCCCGACCTACCTGCCAAATCGGCGGTCCCTCCGGGAGAAATCACGCAACGCCCGAAGGAAGTCGACGCGCCGAAACGCAGGCCAGTAGACGTCGACAAACGCGTACTCCGCGTATGCAGACTGCCAGAGGAGGAAGCCGGACAAGCGGGATTCGCCGCTGGTACGAATGACGAGGTCCGGATCGGGCAGGTCGGCCGTGTACAAGTGGGTTCCGATCCCCTCTGCATCGATCCTGTCGGCGATCTCATCGGCAGGAACACCCTCCTCGGCGAGCGCGGAAACGAGGTCTCGGCACGCGTCGACGATCTCCTGCCGGCCGCCGTATCCCATGGCGATCGTCAGGCGCCTGCTCCCGTTCCCTGCCTGTTCTTCCACCCTTTTCGCTGCCGTTGTCAGCGCGCCGGGAAGCAGTCCGAGACTCCCGATGAACCGGACTCGCAGATCGTTTCGTGCCGCGAGTTCCGGCAGACGTCGGAAGAGTCCGATCAGAACATCGAAGTACGGTTCCAGTTCCTCATCCGGTCTTGCGAGGTTCTCTTTGGACAGAAGCCAGCCGGTGATCGCAGGGATCTCGATCTGTTCGGCCCAGCCGATGAACTCCTCGAACTTGCGCATCCCGGCCCGGTAGCTCTCCGCGTAGTCGGACAGGCCTTCGGCTCGGGCGTACCGACGATGACCGTCGAGGATGATGCCGATATGGCGAGGGAGCCGGTCTGCAGGAAGACCACGAAGCACGCTGTCTTCGTACAACCGGTAGACGGGCCGGAGGAGACGCTCGGGTTTCACAAACCAATGCTACCCGTATCCCCATTCCCCCCACCCCGGTAGGCTCTGAGCGTGGACCGAACGACGTTGGGAAGAATGAACAACCCGGTTCGCGGATTCCTCCATGGTGCTGCGGCCGCGGCTTCTGTCGCGGCCTTGGTCACTCTCGCCATCCGCACCGCGGGGGACACGCCGCGCATGCTCTCCATGATCGCGTTCGGGCTCAGTGCAGCCGCGTTGTACACGACCAGTTCTCTGTATCACTCCATCCCCTGGAGAAGACGTTGGAAACAGCGCATGCAGCGCCTGGACCACTCGATGATCTTCCTGCTCGTCGCGGGCACCTACACCCCGATCGCGTTCAATGTGCTCTCCGGATCCCTCAAATGGGTTACGCTCAGTTTCGTCTGGGGCATTGCAGCAGCCGGCATCTTCCAGAAGGTGTTCTTTCCGAAGATCAGGAACTGGCTCTCCATCACGCTTTACATGGTGATGGGATGGTTCGCCGTGATCCCGCTCCCCCGCCTCATGGATCGACTCGGAATGGGGGCGATGGGACTCCTGATCCTCGGTGGGATCTTCTACAGCACGGGGATGGTCCTGCTGGTCACCAAACGTCCCCGTCTGTCACAGCGGGTGTTCTCCTACCACGAGGTGTTTCACATCCTGGTCATCTCGGGAAGCGTCGCGCACTTCCTGATGATCCTGTTGTACATTGCGCCGATTGCCTCGACATGAATGCGTCCGATCCGTTCATCGGTGCACGGACCGTCGATATCCGCCTTCGTGACCAAACACCGGTCCGCATACGACCAATCGTCCCCGACGATGATCCCAAGCTCGTCGAGGGACTCGAGGAACTCTCTCTCCCCGATCCCGCGACCTTCGATTCCTCCGATCGGTCGACAAGCTCAACGGTCGGGAACTCGCGTATCTGACCGACGTCGACTATGAGACCCACTTCGCCTGGGTTGCGTCCGATACCTCGACGCCGCAGCCCCGTGGCATCGGTGTCGCCCACTACGCACGGTTCGAGCCGGATGCTGCAAAAGTCGCCGTCGTCGACATCCCTCTTCCGTTGCCGTCAACGCCACTCGAAGATTCCTCCCTCTATCGCACGTTGCGCGCAGCAGCCAGGGGAGAGATCCAGATCCACTCCCGCACGACCCAAGGTCCCTCAGATGGCTTCCGAGAGTTCGACGATGTCGTCGATCGGGAGCCTCATCCACTCGAGTCGAGCAGACGAATCCTCTCGTCTTCAGCCTCCCGGAGTTTGGCGTTGCGAGGGCCGGCGTCGGC
Source organism: bacterium BMS3Abin02 (assembly GCA_002897675.1). NCBI lineage: Bacteria > bacterium BMS3Abin02. Next base: position 76,471 of record BDSU01000039.1, read on the forward strand.
ACAGGGCGAACGGTGTCGAACACGAGCATGCCTCGATATGACCTGTCAGACTGCACATGAGGAGAGGAGATCTCATGGAACCTCAGCCAATTGTCCCCCAACCGGTCGGTCAGGAAGCGAAAAACTGGGCGGTCGTCGCGCATCTGGCAGCGCTGGTGAATATCGTCGGTATCCCTTCAGTCATCGGACCCCTCGTCGTCTGGCTCCTCAAGAAGGATGAAGACCCGTTCATCGACTATCACGGGAAAGAGGCACTGAACTTCAACATCTCCTTCCTGATCTATGGCATCGTTTCGGGACTGTTGATATTGGTGGCCATCGGTCTCGTGCTGCTTCCCGTTGTCCTGATCACGTGGCTCGTGCTGGTGATCATTGGCGCAGTTCGGACGTCGAATGGCGAGTATTACCGCTATCCGCTGACGATCCGCCTCGTGAATTGACACGAGCCCAGGGCACCTGACCGGCAATCGGTAGCCGGCTCGGCCGCCGACCGGCGCACCGGTCATTGCTCGGCACACTCCTGGCTCCGCCAGACGAGAGAGCGCGTAGGCTGCGTGAGAGGGGTGACCCCAGTGACAGCTTTTGCCGAATACACCGAGTACGACGCCATCGGCCTCGCCGATCTGGTGAGAAACGGCGATGTCCGCCCATCCGAGCTCGTCGAGGCGGCAATCTCTCGCATCGAACAGTTCGACCCCCGCCTGAACGCAGTCGTCCACAAGATGTACGACCGGGCACTCGCCCAGGCGACGCGATCGCCCGACGACGGGCCCTTCTCCGGGGTCCCGTTCCTCCTCAAGGATCTCACGGCGCTCTACGAAGGCGAACCGACGACTGCTTCGTCTCGCTTTCTCGAGTTCTTCGTCGCCGACGAGGATTCGGTGCTCGTGTCGCGCTACCGCAAGGCGGGCCTTCTCGTTCTCGGCAAGACCAACACACCCGAGTTCGGTCTGGTAGCCGTCACCGAACCTGCCCTACGAGGTCCGACACGCAATCCGTGGAATCTCGATCACACCCCGGGAGGTTCGAGCGGCGGCTCCGCAGCCGCCGTTGCCGCCGGGTTCGTTCCGGCAGCCCACGGCGGCGACGGAGGCGGGTCGATTCGCATCCCGTCATCTGCCTGCGGACTGTTCGGGCTGAAACCATCCAGAGGTCGCAACCCTCTGGGACCGCACTTCGATGGAAACTGGCTCGGTCTCGTCCAGGAGCACGTTCTGAGCCGCAGCGTACGTGACAGTGCCGCAATGCTCGATATCTCGTCTCGGCCCGCAGTCGGTGAACCTCTGATCGCACCGACACCGGATCGGCCGTTCCTCGAAGAAGCTCACACAGACCCAGGGCGTCTCCGCGTGGCACTCTGCACCGAGTCCCTGTTCGGCACGACCACGCACGGCGACTGCATCGAGGCGGCAGAGAAGGCGGCTGCTCTTCTGGAGAGCCTTGGACACGACGTCGAAGAGGCTTGCCCACCGTTCGACAAGGCGAGGATGGTGGAGGCATATCTGCGAATCGTCGCCGCCGGTTTGGCCGCCGACATCGCCTACGCGGCCCGGCTCGTCGGCAAGAAGCCGGAACGCGACTACTTCGAGCCGGTGACCTGGCTCATGATGCTGATCGGGCGAAAGACCCGTGGCGACGAACTCGCTTCTCTTCTGCTCGCAACCCAGGAAAATGCGCGGAGAATCGCCATCTTCCATGAAACTTACGATGTGTTGCTCACGCCGACACTCGGCCGGCCTCCTGTGAAGATCGGAGAGCTCCGGCCTTCCCGGCGTGACGAGTTGGCGATCAAGGCCGTCAGCCGCTTCCCGGCCCGCAAGGTACTGGACTTCGTCCTGGAGGAGATGGCAGCCGAACAGATGGACCCGGTTCCCAACACGATGCTGTTCAACCTGACGGGACAGCCGGCCATGTCGGTCCCCCTCCATTGGAACGCCTCGGGCCTCCCCATCGGTGTCCAGTTCGCCGGCAGATACGGAGATGAGGCGACACTCCTGAGGCTCGCCGGACAACTCGAGGCCGCCCAGCCTTGGGTGGATCGTCGTCCCTTGCTCGCTTGACATCTCGGCGGTGGGGGCTGCCGGGCCGGGCGTCGAAGACGATTCAGCCTTCTATAGATCTGTGGTCTTTGCGCAGTCGCCTCCACCGACGGGCGAGGTCCACGTCTTCTTCTTCCTCGTCTTGTTCTTCCGGCGCTTGTTCTTCCGGCGCTTGTTCTTCCGGCGCTTCCTCCAGCTCGGCCTGTTCTTCCTCCGGTCTGTCGGTGAGAGCGATGAAGGACCCAAGCAGCTCGGCTGCTTCTTTGGACGTCATCTCCTGTTCCTCCGACGTCGGTTCCTGTTCCTCCGATGCCGTCTCCGGCCGATGCTCCGGAACGCCTTCAACGATGACGACAGGCTCTGATCGCCGCTCCTCGACGACGATCAGGCCAGACGTAGCGAGTTCCGCCAGCCTCTTGGCCGCATCGAATTCGAATATCTTCAATGCGACGGCTATTTCGCGTGGGGTCCTCGCCGTGGCCAACGCAGCGAGAATCGCCCAGCGGTTCGGATCGATCGTGATCTCGTCGTCGATTACCGGCGCCATGCGAAAGGACGTGTCCACACCCGGGATGATCTTGTGAATCTTCTCCCACTCGGCGGAACGCACCGCCGCGGCTTCCAGCGCGGCTTCGACGTCGACCCGATAGGCGGTCTGGTGCTTCGTCATGACTCCCACGTCAAAAGAGAAACTGCCGTCGACCAAGGTGAGTAGGCGTACGAGTACCTCGGTCACCTGGTACCCGAAGAAGATGCCGAGCACGGCCGCCCGGGAACTCAAGACGTCTTCGAGTTGGACGGCGCGACGTTCGATTGCCTCTCGCTCTTCCTCGCTGATGTGCTCCATCCGAGCGAGATCGTCGATGAGTTGATCATCGGACCGAGTCGTGGCATACGTAATCTGCCCATCGACGACGAAGATCCTGCCGCCAAGCGTGGGAGAATCCACCTGGAGCAACCCTGTCTCCTTGGACGCGGCCACGAGACGGAGCACGTCCGGCAAGGGGAAACTATCGAACGTTCCTTTGAGGGTCGCCACGCTCATTCATTCTGTATCGGCGCCCCGAACGCCATGTGAAGCAATATCTGGCCCGCTTCGCTCTGCGGCGGGCCACACGGCACCGAGCGGGAGGCCTCAGGCGTTGTCGCCTACTCGAAAACCGACTGCATGACACACGCCTCTTCCACCTCGTCGAGCACCGTGGGAACATCTGCCGTGAGGATCTCATAGCCGACCGACGTAACGAGCAGGTCGTCTTCGATCCTCACGCCGATCCCGCGAAACTCCACGGGGATTGCGTGCTCCACGTACCCCGCCTTGTCGCGCTCCTCTGCCTCGACCTTGCGTGCAGCTTCGGTGCCGAGGCGATAGCGCCGCTCCATCCAATCGTCCAGGTCGTATTCGAGGAGTGCAAACTTGGCGATCTCCTGTTCCGGATCGATGTAGATCCCCGGCTCGACCGTGAAGACCATGCCGGGCTCCAGCACACGAGAACCTGCGGCGTCCTTGTAGGCGCCAACATCGTGAACGTCCATGCCGAGCCAGTGGCCGGTCCCGTGCATGAAGAACTCGCGATAGTGGTGCATTGCGATCGACTGGTCGGTTCCCTTCGGGAGCAAGCCCAGTTCGAAGAGTCCCTCGGTGATGACCTTCCGGGCCGCGAGGTGCATCCGTTCGTACGTCGCTCCGACGATGACCTCGTCGAACGCGGCTCTTTGCGCGCCCAGCACGACTTCGTAGACAGCAGCTTGCGGCGCGGTGAACTTCCCGTTGACCGGAAAGGTGCGAGTGACATCGGCCCCCACATACCCGCATTCGGCGGCTGCGTCGATCAGGAGAAGGTCTCCGTCCTGCATCCGTCTGTCGTTGTCGGTGTAGTGGAGAATGCAGGCATTCGGACCGGAGGCGACGATGGAAGGGTAGGCGTTGCGAGAGGAGCCTCCGGCCCGGAACAGGTACTCCATCACCGCCTGGACCCGATCCTCGCCGACTCCCGGTTTCGCGAACTTCATTGCCTCGAGATGACCCGCTCCGGTGACGGCGGCCGCCTTCCGAAGGAGATCGATCTCGGTCGCGTCCTTTCGGAGTCGCATCTCTGCGAGTAGCGGTGCCAGGTCGCCGATTTCGAAGGGTACCGGCCTGCCATCCCTGAGGTGGAATGTTCGTGCGGCGCTCAACGGTTCGAGGATGCCCTCCACGACGTCCGTCCTGCAGTGCAGCGTCGGTCGTCCGATCAGGTATCCACGGAGACGCTCCTGGAATTCACTCAACGGATAGGCAGTGTCCGCCCCGAACCGTTCGACGGCCCCCTCGACACCGGCCCTGCGGCCGACCCACGTCTCTTGCTCCTTGTCCCGGGGTCGGACGAACAACACATACTTCTCGGTGGAATGCGACGGATTGAATACGGCGATCGCGTCGGGTTCCTCGAAACCGGTCAGGTAGTAGAAGTCGCTGTCCTGGCGGAATGCATATTCCGTATCGAGATTCCTGGTCGTTTCCTTGGCAGCCGGAAGAACGGCGATCCCATCCCCAAGAAGGTCGAAGAGGTGACGCCGCCGTGTCGATGGATTCATGGGCGCGAGCGTAGCGATTCAGGCGATCGCCGCACCGAGCAGCGTTCCGATTCCGAACACGATCCCGGCAGCGGCAAGTCCGAAGATCGTCTGGCGCGCTCCCGAGAACACGATGCTCTTCCCTGTCAGCAGAGCGATCCCGGCTCCGGTCACGAACAGGGCCATGCCCGACAGAGCCATGCTCCACACGATCGCGATCGTTCCGCCGCCAAAGAAGAACGGGGCCACAGGAACGATCGCCCCGAAGGCGAACAGGAAGAAGGACGTTCCGGCGGCCTCCCACGGATTCCCGCCCATCTCGTCGGGGTCGATGCCCAATTCCTCACGTGCGAGTGTGTTCAGGGCAGTCTCCTGATCCTGCATAATGTGCGCCGCGAGTTCCTTGGCCCTGTCCTCGGGAAGCCCCTTCGCCTGATAGATCAGAGCGAGTTCCTCGGCCTCCTCTTCCGGCATCGCCTCAAGTTCCTCGGCTTCGATCTCCAGCTGCCTTGTGGTCAACTCTCGTGCAGACTGAACACTCAGCCACTCACCGAGCGCCATCGACGCCGAACCGGCGAGCAAGCCGGCAAGCCCTCCGATCAGCACCGAGTCTCGGGAGAACGTTGCACCGGCGACGCCCATGATCAGAGCCAGGTTCGATACGAGACCGTCGTTTGCGCCCAGCACCGCTGCCCTGAGAGCGTTTCCTCCTACGGTTCTGTGCCGGCCTTCGATCCGGGCCAGGACACTGCCCTCGACTCCCTTCGAGGCTTCATCCGCGAGCGCGGAGAGGACCCGTGCGTGCGAACGCTCATCTGCCCGCATCCCCTCTCCTTCGGTCTCGGGCTGTTCGTCGTACATCGTCTGCCCCGCCTTCTCGGACGCAGCCATGACGCCGACGAGCACCTGCGGCCCGACCCTTCGAGCGAGCCACATGACCAAGCGAGCCTTCAACGACGGTCTCGCTCGTGGCACGGCTTCGTCGAGCGCTTCCAGGCGCGCCACCCAAAACGAGGCGTGGCGCTCTTCGGTGTCGGCCAGTTTCCGATAGACCTCGGCCAGATGGGGATCCGTCTCGAGGTCGGCAAGGACCCGGTACTGGGCGGCCCCGTCGATCTCCTCCTGATAGTTGTTCCGATAGCGGGCGGCATCATCCATGTCGATCAGCCTACCTGCGGGGGAATGGCCTGGACCTCGAGAACCCGACGTGTCCGGCCTCAATCCAGCCAGTCCCGCAGGTTGGCGATCTGGTCTGCAACCTGCCTCTCCAACCTGCGCCGCCGGATACTTTCTTTCGGATCGAGCAGGTCCAGATCCTGCGGCCGGAACAACTCGTGTGAGGAAGTCAGCTCCTCGACCGAGAGCGAAGACAGGTTCCTGTCCTGCGCCATCAACCGGGCGACCAATTCCCCGACCGATCGATGGGCCTCGCGGAACGGCACTCCCCGGCCGACCAGCGCTTCGGCCAGGTCCAGGGCCGCAACCCACGACGATGGCTCCGGAGGGTGAAACTCGGTGCTTGCGAGCATTCCGGCCAGAACCTCCAGTGCACCGGCGAGCACGTCGTCGGCATGGAATACCGCCGCCTTGTCTTCCTGTAGGTCCCGGTTGTAGGCCATCGGAAGACCCTTCTGAAGGACCAAAATCGCCGCCACGTCACCGATGACCCGTGCAGTCTTGCCCCGCACGAGTTCGGCGATGTCGGGATTCTTCTTCTGCGGCAACGCCGACGATCCCGTCGAGTACCTGTCCGAGAACGTCAGCCAGTCGAATTCACTCGTGGCCCACAGCACGAGCTCCTCGGCCAACCGCGACAGCGTCACCATCGATTGTGCCGCACAGAATGTGTACTCGGCGACGACGTCGCGAGAACCGACCGCGTCGATCGAATTGTCGAAGACCGTAGCCATGCCGAGAGAATCGGCGACCGACACCGGGTCCAGCGGCAGACTGCTCCCTCCTGCTGCACCGGCTCCCAGGGGAGAGACATCCAGTCTCGTCATCACCCCATCGAATCGGTCCACATCTCTGTGAAGCATCCACGCATACGCGAGCAAGTGGTGAGCAAGCGGAATCGCCTGCGCCTGCTGCAGGTGCGTGTAGACGGGAACCACTGCGCCTCCGACATCTTCGGCTGCTTGGACGAGCACGCCCGCCAGCGACCGGATCTGTCCCATCCGATCGAGAGCCGCTCGCTTCAGATACAGCCGCATGTCCAGCGCAATCTGATCGTTGCGGGACCGCCCCGTGTGCAGCCTGCCGGCAAGCGGGCCGAGGAGTTCGTGCAAACGACGTTCAACGGCCGTGTGCACGTCCTCGTCGGTGACGGCAAACACGAACTGGTCATTCTCGGATTCCTCCAGAATCACATTGAGGCCTTCAACCAGCCGACCGGCCTGGTCAGAAGAGAGAATCCCCACTTCGCCGAGCATCTTCACATGGGCGAGCGAACCCTCGATGTCGACGCCGAGAAGCCGCCGGTCTGCATGATCGACGGTGAACCGCCACATCGCTTCATCGGGAGGCTCCTGAAACCGGCCTCCCCAAAGAGTCACTCCCCCTCCCCGAGACGGTGCTCGGCGAGGGTGCGTAACCGCAAGCCCTGAAGACGGATGAACCCGGCCGCGTCCGCCTGGTCGTACACGTCGTCTTCTTCGAAGGTCACTGTCGCCTGATCGTAGAGCGCGTACCGGTCAGACCGCCTGCCTTCCACGGTCGCCTGCCCCTTGTACAGTTTGAGGCGAGCCTCGCCGGAAACGCGACTCTGTATGTTGTCCATGAACGCCTGGAGCGCCTCACGTTCCGGAGCGAACCAGAACCCGTTGTACACCATCTCCGCGTAACGAGGAACCAGTTCGTCACGGAGATGAGCCACCTCACGATCGAGTGTGATCGACTCGACCGCCTTGTGGGCATGCTGCAGGATGGTCCCACCGGGGGTCTCATACACCCCTCTGCTCTTCATTCCTACGAAGCGGTTCTCCACGATGTCGACCCGCCCGATCCCGTGCCTGCCGCCGAGCTCGTTCATCCGAACGAGAAGATCGGTGGGATCGAGGTCCTCCCCGTTCACCGCAACGGGATCTCCCTCCCGATATGTGATCGTCACCCACTCGGGATCCTCGGGGGCGTCCTCGGGAGCAACGGTCATGCGGAACATCTCCTTGGACGGAGCCACCCACGGGTCTTCCAGAACTCCCCCCTCGTAGGAGATGTGGAGCATGTTGGCATCCATGCTGTACGGTCTCTCCGGTGTTACCGGGATCGGGATGCCTCGGCTCTCCGCGTAGGCCACGAGGTCGGCGCGCCCTTTGAGCTTCCATTCTCTCCACGGCGCGATCACGCGAATATCCGGCTTGAGAGCGTACGCAGAGAGTTCGAATCGAACCTGATCGTTCCCTTTCCCGGTGGCACCGTGCGCGATTGCATCCGCCCCGGTGGCCTCGGCCACCTGAACCATCCCTTTGGCGATCACGGGACGGGCAAGCGAGGTCCCCAGCAGGTAGTACCACTCGTACACCGCGTTTGCACGAAGTGCGGGGAAGACGTACTCCCTGACGAATTCATCTCGCAGGTCTTCCGTGATCGCTTCCACGGCGCCCGTCTTCAGCGCCTTCACACGGGCCTCTTCGACCTCTTCGCCCTGGCCGACATCCGCCGTGTATGCGATCACGTCGGCGCCATACTCCTCGATCAACCAGGTGAGAATGATCGACGTGTCCAGTCCACCGGAGTACGCCAATACGACCTTCATCATCCAACTCCGATCTGCTCGAGTGTCTCGGCCAGCCGACTTCCGCCGCGTTGCCCATCCACAACGATCAGCACGGTGTCATCTCCGGCAACCGTGCCGAGGACACCGTCGAGACCTGAACGGTCGACCGACCCCGCCACCACCTGGGCTGCGCCCGGAGGCGTCTTCACCACAACGAGATTGCCGCTCGCCTTTATTTCGTTGGCGAATTCGGCCAGAACCCGCTCCAGGCCACCGTCGTCCCTCCTCACCACCTGCAAGGCATAGACGAACTCATCCCCTTGCCCGCGGACCTTGATTGCTCCGAGTTCTTTCAGGTCCCGGGAAACGGTCGCCTGGGTCACTGCGAATCCCTCATCGGTCAGCAGGTCCGCCAGCTCACGCTGGGTCGGCACGCCCAGACTCGTGATGATGCGGCGAATCGCTCGCCGCCGTGCAGCGGTCTTCATGATCTATCAATCATACGCATATGCGTATGATCATGCAATGCGGCCTCGAGTCCGACCAAGAAGCACTCATCTCATCGACCAGATTGCCGATGCAAACACTCATGGCCATTTCGACCTCTGTGTAGCGTCCTGAACGATGCCGGGCGGTGATCGCCGGGACCTCTTCCGACCTCGGCCGCAATCCCGAGCCCACCTCCCCCGACGCTCAGAGGCCTCGCCGGCGAATGAGATGGTCGCCGGTGTCTCCTGAACGAGGAAGCGGTTGGCCTCGGGAGCCTCTTGGAGGAGGAAACTCTCGCGTCGATCTGTGTCGATTGGCGACGCATGGTCGCCCTCGTACTCCTCGGTTCCCTGTCCGAACAGCGATCTGCTCGTGGATGTGCTCCCAACGCCGCAGCCAAACCATCTTTCGCAGAAGGGGATGCTTGCCTCCCTTCCGTAGACTTGGAGATCCGATGACCTCTGAACCGACCATCGCCCCGTACGGAACCTGGCAGTCACCCATCTCTGCAGCATCGGTTGCTGCCGGATCCGTCCATCTCGGCGGGCCACACATCGTTGGTGATCGAGTGCTCTGGCTGGAATCCCGGCCCTCTGACGGGGGCCGAACCGTTCTGGTCGAACGACAGGCAAACGAGGTGGTTCGAGACCTGACACCCGACGGTTTCAACGTCCGCAGCCGGGTCCATGAGTACGGGGGTGGCGCATACGTCGTCTCGGGGGATGTGTTGTTCTTCTCGAATTGGAGCGATCAGCGCTTGTACCGCCAAGACGCGGGGAACCCCCCGGTACCCATCACTCCGGAACCTCCCACACCCGCCGCATGGCGCTACGCGGACGGCAGGCCGACACCCGATGGTCGATGGATCGTGTGCATACGCGAGCGTCACGAGTCCGGGGAAGTCGTCAACGAGTTGGTCCGGATTCCCACGGATGGTGCTTCCGATCCTCAGGTCCTCGTCGGCGGCCATGACTTCTTCTCGTCACCGCGCATCGGCAGGGACGGAACCCGGATCGCTTGGCTGAGTTGGGATCATCCGAACATGCCCTGGGACGGAACCGAGCTCTGGACGGCCGAACTGCTTCAGGACGCCACGCTCGGAATTCGGAGAAGAGTCGGCGGTGGGCCCAGCGAGTCGATCGTCCAGCCCGAGTGGGGTCCGGATGGATCGCTCTATTGGCTTTCGGATCGGACGGGTTTCTGGAACCTGTACCGCGACGGGCAACCTCTCGCGCCGGTCGACGCAGACTGCGCCGGCCCGGCATGGACGTTCGGACAGACCTACTTCGGGTTTCTCGATGCTGGACGTATCGCCATGACGGTCACGGAGTCCGGCCTCGATCACCTTGCCCTTCTCGAACGCGATGGGAGCCATGTTCGACTGGACCTGCCTGCCGGTACTCATCGGGGCCGTCTCGTCACAGATGGGAAGGACACCATTGTGGTGATTTCCGGGTCGTCTTCATCTCTCGACACGGTTCGCAAGATCGATACCACCACGGGTGAGACCGAACTCCTCGCGTCTGCGGGTTCTCTCGACCCGGCGTACATCTCGGTAGCGCAACCGATCAGGTTCCTGACCGATGACGGTCCCGCGCATGCTTTCTTCTACCCGCCGGTCAACGCCGACTTCGAAGGACCGGACACAGAACTGCCTCCTTTGGTGGTCTTCAGCCACGGAGGTCCAACCGGAGCGACACGACCCGACCTCGATCCGACGATCCAATTCTTCACCAGCCGCGGCATAGCTGTCGTCGACGTCAACTATGGCGGCAGCACCGGATACGGTCGAGCGTATCGGCAGCGCCTGCGTGGAACGTGGGGAATCGTCGACACGCGTGACTGCGCCGCGGCGGCCCGCCACCTCGTGTCGAAAGGTCTCGTGGACGGAGACCGCATGGCCATCAGGGGTGCAAGCGCCGGGGGTTTCACGGCGCTGTCTGCACTGACCTTTCATGACGTGTTCCACGTCGGTGCCAGCTATTACGGCGTCGGAGATCTCGAGGCGCTCGCTCGCGACACCCACAAGTTCGAGGCGAGGTACCTGGACGGCCTCATCGGGCCATATCCACAGTATGCAGGGATCTACCGCCAACGTTCTCCCATCTACTCCACCGAGCGCCTCTCCTGTCCCATCATTCTCTTCCAGGGACTCGAAGACCAAGTTGTGCCCCCGGCACAGGCGGAGGCCATGGTCGCAGCCCTGAAAGAGCGAGGGATACCTTACGCGTACGTGTCCTTCAGGGGTGAACAGCATGGGTTCCGTCAGGCAAAGCACATAGCCCAAGCTCTGGCCAATGAGCTCTCGTTCTACGGGCAGGCCCTCGGATTCACCCCGAGGGATATCCCTTTGCTGCTTAGGCAGAACGCGACGACGCATCTACCGCAGAAGCGAAACGGTGGATGGCGAGGTCCACGTCGTTGGCCTCGATCGTAAGGGGTGGCGTGAATCGAACGGCGTCGGGTTTCACCGCGTTGACGACCAGTCCCTCCCTCAAGGCCGCCTCCGCCACGGTCACCGCGTTCGCTTGATCGAGGACTGCTGCGAGCAGCAACCCCCGGCCACGCACGACGCGTACCCCTTGGGTCTCCGAGAGCCCGGCTCGTAGTTGCGCCGAACGGGCACGGCAGTTGTCTTGCAGATCCCGAGAATCGATCTCGTCGAGCACAGCGAGCCCGGCCACACACACGACCGGGCCACCCCCGAATGTCGTGGCGTGATCGCCGTAGTCGAACGCGGCGGCAACGTCGCTGCGTGCGAGGCACACCCCGATCGGGAGTCCGTTCGCGAGCGCCTTTGCAGACGTCGCCATGTCGGGCTCGAACCCAAGGGACTGCCAGGAGAACCAGGTACCGGTGCGTCCGATGCCCGCCTGTACATCGTCGACGATCATGAGTACGCCCGACTCGTCGCACAGATGTCGAACCGACCGGAGATAGCGCTCATCGAGTGGAATGACTCCTCCCTCCCCTTGGATCGTCTCGATCATCACCGCCGCGATGTTCGGCCCCATGGTGGCGGCGAGCGCATCGATATCCCCTGGAGGAACCTGTCGAAAACCGGCCGGCAGAGGCTGGAACGTTGCCTGTTTGGACGGCTGGCCCGTCGCTGCGAGCGTTGCGAGCGTACGGCCGTGAAAGGAACCGTCGAGCGTCACGATCTCGAACGCTTCCGGGCCCTTGCGCTTCTGCGACCACCTTCGTGCGAGCTTGATGGCGCACTCGTTGGCGGTTGCTCCGTCGTTGGAGAAAAACACCTGGTCGAGGCCGGAGAGTTCGGTCAAACGTTCTGCGAGAAGCACCTGGGGTTCGGTGTAGTAGAGGTTCGACACATGGACCAGCGTTCCCATCTGCCGGTCGACCGCCGCCCGTATTCGTGGATTTGCATGTCCCACGACCGTCACGGCAAGACCGGCGAGACAGTCGAGATAGCGACGACCCTCATCATCGAACAGCCACACCCCCTCACCACGTGTGAAGACGACGGAATGGCGTCGGTAGGTCTGCATGACGACGGCAGACTCTCGCTGCAGTACGGTCTCAGACATCGCCGAATCGGTGGATCATCGTTCCGATGCCTTCCGGGGTGAAGATCTCGAGGAGGAGCGCATGCTGGATCCGTCCATCGAGGATGTGTGCCCTGTGGACACCGGCCTCCATCGCGCCGACACAAGAAGCGAGCTTCGGGAGCATCCCGCCGCCTACGGTCCCGGAGTCGATCACCTCCTTCAGCTCCGCGAGCGTCAGTCGCTGCAGGAGCCCCTCCTGATTCTCGTAGTTCCGATACACGCCTTCGACATCAGTGAGATAGACGAGCTTCTCCGCCCCGAGTGCCGCGGCGATTGCTCCTGCCGCCGTGTCCGCATTCACGTTGTACACCCTTCCATCCTTCTCACTCCGCCCGAGCGGCGCCACAACCGGAATGAAGCCGGCATCGAGCATGTCCTCGAGGACGCCGGGATTCACGTGCTCGATCTCACCGACGAGCCCCAGACGCTCATTCTTCGCGCGTACGGACAGCATCCTTCCGTCTATCCCCGTGACTCCGACCGCCTTTGCCTCGTGCCCTGTCAACAATCGAACGATGTCTGGATTCACGATACCGGCGAGGATCGATTGGACTACCTCCAGCGTCTCCTCGTCGGTTACACGAAGCCCGTCGATCCAGGCGGTTTCGACACCGGTCCGGCGAAGCGCCTTGGTGATCTGTGGCCCGCCTCCATGAACGATGACCGGCCGGATCCCCACCGTTGAAAGGAGCGTGACATCACCCGCGAAACTCTGCCGGAGGATCTCATCATCCATCGCGGAGCCGCCGTACTTGATGACGACCGTCTTGCCCCGGTACTCCTGGAGGTACGGCATCGCCTCCATCAGGATCCTGGCTTTTGCCATCGTCACGGCGATGAGTGGCCTCTCTGCATTCGGGGCGATGTGACCTGTCGCCATCAGGACCGCCCCCCGTTGAACTGCACATACTCCGGCGTCAGATCCGTGGTCAGTATCTCGGCCCTGCCTGGACCTTCTCCGATCCGCACGGAAACGGTGAAGTCGCCGGCGACCAGCCTTCGCGCCACCACTTCCTCGTCGAAAGGTATGCCCGTACCCGCGGTTGCGACCAGATACTCACCAAACCGGATTTCGATGTGCTCGGCGTCGAGTGCCACATCCGCCACTCCGAGAGCGGCAACGATGCGGCCCCAGTTCGGGTCGCCGCCGTAGAACGACGCCCTCACGAGAGCGCTATCCGCGATCGTCATCCCGGCACTGCGGGCCTCGCCGTCATCGACTGCTCCCAAGACTCTGATCGTGACGACCTTCGACGCTCCTTCCGCGTCCCGAGCGATCTTCAATGCCAGGTCTTTGCATGCGCTCGCCAACATGTCTGTGAATGATTCGGCGATCGGCCGCCGTCCGCTCGCCCCTGAGGCGACAGCGACCACCGTGTCGTTGGTCGACGTGCAGCCGTCGATATTGATGGAATTGAACGACACGTCGACAGCGTCGTGCAGTGCCCTCTCGAGCGTTCCGGGATCGACCTCTGCATCGGTCGTCAACACGGCGAGCATCGTCGCCATGTCGGGACGAAGCATGCCGGCACCTTTCGCCATTCCCCCTACGACGTATCCCTCACCCTGACACACCACCTGCTTGGGGACGGTGTCCGTGGTCATGATCGCTTCCGCTGCAAAGTCGGCGTGCCGATCGCCGTTGCCACTCGCGGCGATGAGACGCCCGATGCCGTCACGGACGCGTTCGACGGGCAGCCGCGATCCGATTGGACCCGTCGAGCACGGCATCACGTCTTCCGGTCTGCATTCGAGAGCCTCGGCGGCAGAGCGAGTGGTGGCGAGCGCAGCCTCCATCCCCGCTGCGCCGGTGGCCGCATTGGCACATCCCGAGTTCAGCAGAATGGCACGGAGTCGGCCATTTGCGATGCGGCGCCTCGCGAGGACGACCGGAGGCGCTGCCGTTCGCGACCTCGTGAAGACCGCTGCGGCGGGCACCGTTGCTTCCGCCGTCACGATGGCCAGGTCGCGACCACCGTCTCCCTTGATGCCGGCGGCGATCCCTCCGGCACTGAACCCGAGCGATGCCGTGACGCCGTTCATGGCATCCATCCTGCTCGTGGCAGCCCCGCGGCCTCGGGAAGACCGAACATCAGGTTCGCTGCCTGCACTGCCTGTCCAGCTGCACCCTTGAGAAGGTTGTCGATCGCCGACAACACCACCGCCTGACCCGTATGCTCATCGACGTAGGCCGTGACCATCGCCCTGTTCGATCCAACGACCCAACGCGTCTGGGGAGCTTCGTCCACGACATCGACGAACACCGCATCCCGATAGGTCTCCTCGAGTCCCTCGAGAAGGTCCTCCCGAGACTGCGCCCCCGCGAGGGGAACCGTGCAAGTCGCGAGAATGCCCCGCTGCATCGGGACCAGATGGGGCGTGAACGTGACCTGCGCCCGCGCTTGCGTCCCCAATTCCAGGCCCATCTCTATCTCGGGTCTGTGCCGGTGCCGAGCTACGTCGTAGGCTCGAACTCCTTCATCGACCGCCCCGAACAGCAGGTCCGATCGAAGCGATCGCCCCGCACCGGACACGCCGGAGAGCGCATTCACCACGATCCCCGTCGATGCGACGAGACCGCCGCGGACCAGCGGTGCGAGTCCGATGAGTGTGGCTGTCGGATAACACCCGGGCGACGCCACGAGATCCGATCCTCTGACGTCGAAGAGTTCCGGCAGGCCGTACGTCCAGGCAGGGAGAGACTCGGGAGCAGGATGCCGGGATCCGTACGCTGCCGCGTAGCGTTCACCGGTGTCCATACGGAAGTCACTCCCGAGATCGACGACCCGCATTCCCCTTTTCGCAAGCTCCAGGCCGGGGCGGACGGAGGAGCCGTGCGGCAGGGCCAGGAATGCCAGATCCGCCTCGGGGACGACCCCAGCGTCGATCGGGCCCAACATGCGGTCCGGGTCGATGAGATGTGGATGCACGTCCCCAAGTCTGCTCCCTGCCCGCGTATGCGCGCCCAGATAGGTGACTTCGAACTCCGGGTGGACATCGAGGAGGCGCACGAGCTCACCACCTCCGTATCCGGAGGCCCCAAGAATCGCCACGGAGATGGACGGACCCGACATAAGGACAGGACTATACGCATGTCTGTATTCTTATGCAATCAATCCTGGGTCGGCCGGCTCCCGACCGACCACTCTTGCACCAACCGGTACGCCTCTTCCTTGGAATAGGGTCCATGCTCGATCCGATACTCGGTGAGCATGCGTAAGACGGCACCGACGGTCGGTCCCGGCGGAATCCCCAAGAAGCGCATCACGTCGTTCCCGTCGATCGGAGGTCGGAGTGCGTCGAGTTCCTCTTGCTTGCGAAGCTCCGCGATACGCTCTTCGAGCTCGTCGATGCGGTTCTGAATAGCCCTCGCCCGGGCGGCATTGCGAGTGGTGATGTCACATCGCACCAACTCGTTGAGATCCTCCAGTAGAGGCCCGGCGTCCCGCACGTACCTGCGCACTGCCGCGTCCGTCCATCCCATCTTGAAGGTGTGCGGCCGCAGGTGAAGGAAGATCAGACGCGAGACGTTCTCGATCTCACTTTTCTTGAACCGCAATTCCTGCAAGCGATCTCTTGCCATTCGGGCGCCCACGACCTCGTGATGATGAAACGTCACACCACCGTCGCCGAACTCCCTCGTTTCCGGCTTGCCGACGTCGTGCAACAGTGCAGCGAGCCGGAGTTCCAGTTTCGGTCTGCATTTGTCGACAACGGCGAGTGTGTGCGCAAGGACGTCCTTGTGGCGCTGGAGCGGATCTCTCGCCGCCGCCAGGGCAGCGACTTCTGGCAGAAACTCCCCCGCGAGGCCACTGGCGACCATCGCTCCAAGTGCGGCACCAGGCTTCAGAGCCACGAGGAGTCGTGACAGCTCGTCGCGGATCCGCTCGGCGGAGACGATCTCCATTCTCCCGTGCATCCGGGTGACGGCTCTGAGAGCAGTCTCGGACGCTTCGAATCCAAGCGTGGCCATGAACCTGAACAGCCGCAGCATTCGCAACGGATCATCCGAGAAAGAGATCTCCGGTCCCAACGGTGTCCGCAGAATCCCCTGGTGAAGGTCGGCGAGACCTCCATACGGATCGATGATCTCCGGATGGGGCAGCAGTTTGAGGGCGATGGCGTTGACCGTGAAGTCTCGTCGCGAGAGGTCCGTCTCCAGGTCGTCGGAGAACTCCACCCTCGGCTTGCGGCTCTGGTCTCGGTACACCTCCCGGCGAAACGTGGTGATCTCATGGGTCACGCCTCGCTTGACCACACCGACGGTCCCGAACGCCTCCCCGACGGTGAACGTCGAGTCCGCCCAACCTGCCACCACTTCGAGGATCTCGTCCGGTCGAGCATCTGTGGCGAAATCGAGATCACTGTGATCGCGTCCGAGCAGCAGGTCTCGCACCGATCCCCCGACCAGATAGAGACAGAATCCCGCCTCGATGAAGCGCTGCGAGATCTGGTGAGGAGTTCGATCTGCATCGAGAAACCCGCTGAGACGTTCCGGAATCATCGCTTGCAGGATAGGCCGGGGGCGGCCGATGCCGCCCCCGCATTGCTCCCCTACTCCATCCTTACGCCCGGACGAGACCCAACTGTTCGATCTGCACACGGAAATCGTGCGGATTGCTCGCAGAACCGAGCGCTTCCTGGTAGCTGATCATGTCCTTCTTGTACAGCTCCAGAATCGCCTGATCGAACGATTGCATGCCGTAGAACTCGCCTTCCTTGATCACGTCGGCGAGCGTATGCGTGCTCTTCTCGTCAACGACACGATCGAACACGCGAGCGTTCATCGTCAAGACCTCGACCGCAGGGACTCGTCCGTGACCGTCGGTCCGGTCGAGGAGACGCATGCTGACAACTCCACGCAACGTTCCTGCGATGAGCAGTCGTATCTGTTTCTGCTGGTACGGGGGAAAGAAGTCGACGATGCGACTGATCGTCTCGGTCGCATCGATCGTATGCAGCGACGAGAGCACCAGATGTCCTGTTTCGGCTGCCTTCAGCGCTGCACGGACAGTCTCTGCGTCCCTCATCTCGCCGATCATGATGACGTCGGGGTCTTGTCGCAGAACACGCTTCAGCGCCTCGCCGAAGTCCTCCGTGTCCACGCCGATCTCGCGTTGCGAGACGATGCCCATCTTGTCGGAGTGCAACACTTCGATGGGATCCTCGACCGTCAGGATGTTGACCCGCCTCGTCGAGTTGATGTAGTCGATCATCGCAGCCAACGTCGTGGTCTTGCCGGAGCCGGTCGGTCCAGTGACCAGCACCAGCCCTCGACGTTCCGAGGCCAGCTTCTCCAACACGGATGGCAGCCCGAGTTCTTCGAAGCCGGGGCTCTCCGACAGCACCCTGCGAATGACGATCGAGACCGATCCGCGCTGTCGGTACACGTTGACCCTGAACCTTCCGAGTCTCGACTTCCCGTATGCAAAGTCGGCTTCCCCTGTGGCTCGAAACTCTTCCGCGGCCCGGTCGCTGAACACCGCCTCTGCGAAGGCTTCCGTGTCCGAAGGAGTCAGAGTCGGCAGACTCGTGGGGTGCAGCTCTCCGTCGATGCGCATCACCGGGGGAGACCCCACCTTCAGGTGCAGATCGGACGCATCCACTTCTCCCATTCTCGACAACAGCTCATCGATCGGTACGTCCATGCTCACTTCCTCGAACCGTGCATCATGAGGTATCGGCCGTGCTCCGGGTTTCTTGACCCCCTTCGTCTGAGTAACGGTCACAGCTGCCAGTACGGTCGCTGCGCCTTCATGAGCAGGTCGAGGATCCTCCACGCTCCGTCTGGCGATTGCAGCCGTACGCTCGAAGGAACGGCTTCCCCGGCAATCCCGGCGATAGTCGCGGTCACCGACCGTTCCATCGCCGCGAGGTTGTATCCGCCTTCCAGAAAGAAGATCAACCGTCGATTCGGGACTGCTGCGCGGACTGCCGACGCCATCATCTGGTAGTCCCTTTCCAGCAGCGATGCCTCCGCAATCGGATCCTCGCGATGACCGTCGTAACCGGCACTGACCAGTATCCAGTCGGGCTCGAACTGTTCGAGGATCGGGATCACGGCCCGTGCAAAGGCTTCGGAATAGAGATCTCCGGCCGTGTGTACAGGCACCGAGATGTTCACGGTCGTCCCGGCTCCGGGGCCGATGCCGACCTCTTCCACCCATCCGGTTCCCGGGTAGAACGGGAACTGGTGCAACGAAACGTACAGGACGCTCGGGTCCATCAAGAAGGCGTCCTGTGTGGCGTTTCCGTGATGAATGTCCCAATCGACGATTGCGACACGTTCTCCTTCGTCGGCAAGCATGCGGGCCGTAATCGCAATGTTGTTGAACAGACAGAATCCCATGGCTCTGTCTGCAAGCGCGTGATGCCCAGGTGGTCGGATGGCAAGGAACGCCACATCCGCACTCCCTGCGCGCAGCTGTTCCACGGCAGCAGGACCCGACCCGGCGGCTCGCAATGCGGCCTCCCAACTCCCCGGGCCTGCCGGCGTGTCCGGATCCAACTCCACCCGGCCCTCCGTCGAAGTTCTCCGCACCATCTCGATGTAATCCGGTCGGTGCACGGTACGAAGAGCAACGGGGTCGATCATCGGGGAATCGATTCCCACCACTTCCAGATGGCCCGCCTGCACACCCCGAATGACCGCCGCCAGTCGCTCCGACCGTTCAGGATGCCATGGCCCCGTATCGTGCCGGAGCATCGCCTCGTGGGTGACCAGCAACACTCGCATGCCCCCACTCTGGCAGACGCAATGACGATCACAGTACGATTCGCCCATGGCTGGGAACCGTGATGCGACATACCGGTGAATGGCCCGGAAGTATCGTCTTGCGGCACGGACTGTCGAAGGCCATTGCTCGACCGTGGAATAGGGATGTCCCGGATGCTCACCTCACACTGATACGAGGCGCGGCGAGCTTCCTCGCGGAATGCGCCAACTATCTCCACGGAATGGGTGTTCCCGCGGTCGCGTCATCGCCGCTGCCTGCGTCGGCGGCTCGCTTATGGAGAGAAGCGGGGTATCAACCGTTCGAGCGTCTCGATGTGTTCGGCAGAGAGCTCAAGGGAGATCTCCCGGATCCCGGTATCGCCGTCAACGTGGAACGTTCACAAGACTGGGACGCCATCGAGCAAGTCGATCAAAGCTCCTTCGAGCCATTCTGGCGTCTCGACACCGACGGCCTTCGAGAAGCATTCACAGCCACTCCTCGCTCGGTGTTGCTGACGGCCCGTGCTCCGGACTTGCTCGGATTCTCCATCGTCGGTGTCGGCTCGGTTGCCGGATACCTTCAGCGAATCGCCGTAACCCCCGATGCCCAGCGGCATGGGCTGGGCCGCTCACTGGTTCGGGCTTCCATGCAGTGGGCTCACCGCCACGGAGCGAAGGAGATGCTGCTCAACACTCTGCCGAACAACGAGACCGCTTCTGGTCTGTACATCGACGAAGGCTTTTCCCAGCTCGACGATCACCTGGATATCCTTCGAAAGGTCTGACAAACCACATGATCCGCGTCGTGACCGACTCCGCCTGCGACCTCTCAGAGGAGATCGTCGCCGCGCACGATATCGAAATCGTGCCTCTCACCATCCGCCTCGGTGAAGACACCTTCCTGGATCGCATCGAACTCTCCACTCCCTCGTTCTGGCGTCGCATGCGCTCCACCGAATCCCTGCCGGAGACCTCTGCACCGAGCGCCGGTCAATTCCTCGAAGCTTACGAACGCCTCGCCTCCCAAGATGCCGATGGGATCGTCGTCGTCAGTCTCTCGTCGCGGCTTTCTGCCACCCATCAGGCAGCACGGGTGGCTTCGGAACAGATGGTGTCCATACCTGTCAGGGTCATCGATTCGATGAATGCGACGACGGCCCTCGGATTCCAGGTACTCGAGGCCGCTCGCGCCGCCGCGGGTGGGGCCGATCTCGAGCAGGTGGCCGGCGCAGCCCTGGATGCCGTGCCAAAGACCAACGCCTTCGCCGTGCTCGACACGCTCGAGTTCCTCCGCCGGGGGGGACGCATAGGCGCCGCTGCGGCGTTCTTCGGGACGGCGCTCAGGATCAAACCGATGATCGAGCTCGCCGGAGGAGCCGTGATTCCTGCCGGCCGGGTCCGAACGCGTTCAAAGGCCCTGGCGGCAGTCGCGAGTCGACTCGCCAACATCGGCCCGAGCCTCGAAGAGGTGGCGATCATCCACGCAGATGCCCACGAGGAAGCCGAGCGCCTCGCCACCCGACTGGAATCCTCTTGTCCCATCTCAATCGCAGAGATCGGCCCGGTCATCGGAGCACACACGGGACCCGGGACCATCGGAGCCGCGTACCGCGTTCGCTAGCGGTGTGTCGATGCCGAGGGAGGAACGTCGCTCGCGCATTCACGTATCGCCTGTCTTGTACCTTGCATTTCGTGCTTCGTATCGCGACGTATCCGGCACCAAGACCGGAGGGCGGGTGTCGCAGCTCAGGCGTGACGGCCTCGCAGCGCTTGTCTCCCACCTTCTCGAGGATCCATACAAGGGTGCCCCCGACATGTAATGTTCATTCGCAGGGTTTCCGCAGCAGGAGGCGACATGCCACCGCCGCTTCCAGATCGTTATCGGCTCGAGCAGAGACTCGGCCGTGACGGCGATGTCGAAGAGTGGTTGGCAACCGACACATTGCTCGATCGACCGGTTCTCATTCGAGCTCTGGGTCCAGAGACCACGTCCCGACGCAGAGAACAGTTCGTCATGTCGTTGCGGGGCGTGGCCGGGGTATCGCACATGCACCTCGCGAACGTGTACACGGCCGCGCAGGTCGAGGGAGGTGCATACTCCGTGACCGAGTGGACCGGCGGGGTCACGATGCAGGATCGTCTGGGCGGTGGTGAGACCATGACCCCGGAAGAGTTCATCACCAACGCTGCGGGCCTCGCCGGTGCTCTGGCGGCGATGCATCAAGCCTCGGTGCTACACGGGAAGATCGACCCTTCCGCCGTCAGGTTCTCGAAGGCACATCCGGCCAAGCTCGGCGCTTTCGGACGACTTCCGACCTCTGCCGATGCCGCTGCCGACGTTGCGGCGCTGGCCGACACGCTCCAGATGTGCTTGACGGGGGATCCGGTCACGTTCACACCGCCATCGCAACTCGTCGACGGAATCTCTGCGACGGTGGACGAGGCGCTCGCGGAGGCACGATCGGGTGTGCTCGATGCTCGGGGACTCGCTGCCGCACTTCAGGCAGCACCCAATGCACCAAAGGCTCCGGAGCGCTCCGGCGGATGGACCTGGCGCTGGCTGACTCCCGCCCTTCTGCTGCTCCTCGTGGCTGCCGGTCTCGCCGCTCTCGGTCTTCTCCTCTCCTCCGGATCCGACTCACCCGCCTTGTTCCCTGCTCGGCCTCCGACGTCGACGACGCCTGCCACGATTCTTTCCCCGACGATCACGACCTCGACGACGACCCCCTCGTCGACTTCGGCCGTTTCGATCGTCGAGACCATGGTGCTCGATCCGTACGGTGACAACGCCGAGCATGATCGCAGCCTTCCCCTGCTCACCGATGGAGACATCACGACGTCATGGAGGACCGAGCGCTACTTCGATCCACTTCCACTCATCAAGGAGGGGGTCGGGGTGGCTTTCGCCGTAACAGGTACTCCGGTGACCTTCCGGGCCAAGGCGGTGAGTGATGGCACCACCTACAGTTTGCTGTGGGCCCAGGAGATACCTGCCGAATTCGACGGCTGGGCCCGGATCGCCGGTGGCACGGTCGCCGGCGAAAGTATCTCCCTGCAACTCCCTCGCCGCACTGGGGGTTTCTGGTTACTCTGGCTGACCGATCTCCCACAACAGGATGACGGGTACTTCACATCGATCGGAGAAGTCGAGTTCGGCTCATGAGTAGTGATCAAGTACTCCTGGACCGCTTCTTGGCCGGGGACCGCCGTGCGTTCGACGAGTTGATGCTGCGCCATGAGGATCGTGTCTTCGGACTCGGTCTCCGCATGCTCGGCAACCGAGAGGACGCCCTCGAGGCCACCCAGGAGACCTTCCTCACCGTCTTCCGTAAGGCCCATCAGTTCTCAGGTCGTTCTGCGTTCGGAACGTGGCTGTACCGGGTGGCCATGAACACGTGCTACGACCGTCTTCGCAAGGCGAAGCGCAGGCACACAGTTGCCATGCCGGAATCCTCGGATCCGCCCGACCTGGCCTCCCAGGACGCCCTCGTCTCTGTCGAACTTCGTCCGGACATCGTCGAAGCCCTGACATCGCTCCAGCCCGAGTTCCGCTCCGCGATACTGCTCGTCGACCTTGAAGACCTTCCCCTCGAAGAAGCTGCGCAGATCCTCCATGTGCCCGTCGGCACGGTGAAATCGCGCGTCCACCGCGGCAGGAAACTTCTCGCGCAGACACTCCGGAACTTTCGCGATGTCTCCGTGCATCAAAAGGACGATGACTATGCATGATCACGACATCGAACGCGTTGCAGCCGTCGCCGAAGGTCGACTCACCGGGAGTGATCTCGTAGCCGCGGAGGCAGCCATCGCCTCCTGCGACCGTTGCGCCCGCGACCTCGAAGATCAACGCCTGGCGCTCACGTTCATGGGCCAGGCCGCACAACCTGCAATGACTCAGCTCGAGCGGGTCTCACTTCACCGAGCCATCCGTCAGGCCACAGCGCCCAAGTCCTCACGTTGGGTGCGGCTCGCTCCCGCCTTTGCGGCGGCAGCCGCTCTCGTGGCGGTGCTGGGTGTCGCTTCCCTACTCGGTCGCGGAGGTGGCGGCGACATCGAGAGCGCTGCCCCCGCAACCGTGGTTTCGACCACATCCGCCGCCACATCCAAGAGCGCCGACGGTTCCGTCGCTCCCCAGGAGAGCGCTCGTGACCTCGCCGCCACTCCTGCGCCGGCGGGATTCACCCCCGATCTGCCCGAACTCGCCGAACGCCTTCGCGCCGAGAGTCTTCAGTCTCCGCCTGAATCTTCCCGAGTCCAGGAGCATGTGTGCGACGCGGAAGCGTTGCAGGAAGCGACCCAACCCGCAGCCGCCGTCGCCTACGTCACGGTCGAAGGTCGTGCCGCGCTGCTCTACGTCTATCCCGAGAACGCCCTCGTATTCGACGCCGAAACCTGCGACCTGCTCCAACGCATCCCGACGCCATAGCGGAATCCGATCGTCTCGGTCGAGAATCACGCCGAACCCTGGGCTCAGGGGGGTCCCCAGGACCCCTGCGAGCCCTGGGTTCAGTTGTGCGGCTATCCTCTGTGGCTCTATGAACGACATGGCTGCACGCTTCGCCGACCTCCTCGAGACTGTCGCCACGAAGATCCGTTCACTTACGGTCGATCGCCTGGCCCGGGGCATTCGGATCGCGACGGCGGGTCTGGTGGCACTCAGTTTGGCGGTGATCGCGCTCATCTATCTGGTCGTGGCGATCTTCCGTGCCGTCGCCGTCCCCTTGACCGTGGAAGGCGCCTACGCGGCATTCGGTGGACTATTTCTCATCGCCGGAGTGTTTGTGTGGCTGAAGCGCAAACCCAAGGAAGACAATGACTGAAGAAGTCATCATCATCGGATCGGGCCCCGCCGGACTCACCGCCGCCCTTTACGCCGCCCGGGGCGGCAACGCTCCCCTCGTGCTGGAAGGCAGTCAGGCGGGCGGGCAGCTCATGCTCACCACCGAGGTCGAGAACTTCCCCGGTTTCCCCGATGGCCTTCTTGGGCCGGAACTCATGGATCGTATGCGCAAACAGGCCGAACGCTTTGGAGCCCGCATGATCACTTCTGACGTTTCGAAAGTGGATCTCGGCGCTTCGCCATTCAAGCTATGGGTCGGTGCCGATGAGTATTCGGCCACGTCCATCATCGTGTCCACGGGGGCTTCGGCCAAGTGGTTGGGGATTCCTGGCGAGGATCGGCTCATCGGTCGCGGCGTTTCATCGTGCGCGACATGTGATGGTTTCTTCTTCCGGGACCAAGAGATCATCGTCGTAGGGGGCGGAGACACGGCCATGGAGGAAGCACTCTTCCTGACCACGTTCGCTTCGACGGTCCACATCGTGCACCGACGCGACGCGTTCCGCGCTTCGGCGGTCATGGCGCAACGGGCAATCGCGCATCCCAAGATCAACGTGATCTGGGATACGGTGCTCGAAGAAGTCCTTGGTGAGGATGAGGTCACTTCCGTACGCCTCCGCAACGTCAAGACCGACGCGATAACCGAGATGCCGGTCAGCGGTGTGTTCGTCGCCATCGGCCACAAGCCGAACACCGATCTCTTCAGAGGACAGCTCAAAATGGATGACGTCGGCTACCTCTCCCTCACCGGTCCCACTTCCACGCAAACGTCCGTCGCCGGCGTGTTCGCGGCTGGAGATGTCGCCGATTCTCTCTATCGCCAGGCGGTTACCGCCGCCGGGACAGGCGCAAGAGCCGCCATCGACGCCCGTCGGTGGCTCGAAGCACGGGAATGAGCCCCAACTACTCGAGGTTCTACGACACGATCCGAGGAGGCGCCTCTTGGCCGAACACACCCTGACCGTCACGACCGACAATTTCGCCGAAGCCATCGACGCAGACGCGCCGATCCTGATCGACTTCTGGGCCGAGTGGTGTGGTCCATGCAGGATGGTTGCACCGATTCTCGATGAGATCGCTAGTGAGAATCCCGGGAAGATCACCATCGGCAAACTCAACGTCGATGAGAACCCTTCTCTGGCCGCGGCCCACGACGTCATGAGCATCCCCACCATGATTCTCTTCCACCAGGGAAAAGAACAGCGACGAATCGTCGGCGCTCGCCCGAAGCACGCCATTGTGGCCGAACTCGCGCAGTTCCTCACATGAGGTCTGGCGCTGCATCAGTCGATGCAAGGGGGACCGTGACGGCCCCCGACTGATCGCAGACGTGACGCGCGACGCGCCTCACCACGAGGCACTCGGCCCGGTTCTTTCGGCGCCTGAACCGCCGTCGAGTACCGTCTTGCCCGTCAACCTGCAACGATGAGGACCATGAGGCTCTACCGTCTCGGCTCATCAGGAGCACCCATCCGCGACATCCAGATTCGACTCGGCGGGCTCGGCTTTCCCTGCAGCACCGATCCACCCGGTGAGTTCGGCGAGGCCACACGAGCAGCCGTCATCTCTTTCCAATCAGAACGGGGCCTCCCCGCGGACGGGATCATCGGCCAGGACACGTGGCGAGCCCTCTACGAGGCGGGGTACAGGCTCGGCGACCGCCTCCTCTACAACAAGCGGCCGATGTTCCGAGGCGACGACGTCGCAGAGCTTCAACGCCGACTCAACGCTCTCGGCTTCGATGCGGGAAAGGTCGACGGCACCTTTGGTCCGAACACTGTTCGTGCAGTACTTGAATTCCAGCAAAACCGTGGGCTTCCCGAAGACGGTGTCGCCGGCCCCGAAATCCTCGCCGAACTCGATCTCATCTCCAGAGCGACGCAAAAGACCGGGCGCGAGGCAATTCGCGAGCGAGAGTGGCTCCGCGGTCTCCCCCACTCGATCGCCGGAGCCCGTGTCTTCATCGACCCGGCATGTGGACTGGAAGGAGAAGCACAGGCCACATGGGAAGCTGCCGTTACGACGGCCACGATCATCCAAGAACTGGGAGCAATTCCCCTCCTCGCGCGTAGCGTCGATGCCAGACCACCTGAGAGAATCCGTGCCCAGCGGGCCAATCGCCTCGGAGCCGACCTCATTGTCGGTTTCCGGTTCCCTGCAGGCCCCGACCCTCTCGTCGCCTTCTTCGCGTCATCAAAGAGCCACAGTGAGGCAGGTGCCGCTCTCGCATCACACCTCGGTGCAGAGCTCTCTTTGCCTGTCGGCGGTCGCGCTCAATCGCTTCTCAAGGAGACCCGTGCCCCTGCCGTGGTCATCTGCCACCCTGCGCCCGACACCGACCTTGGAGCCGCCGTGGCGCGAGCACTCTCCTCATTCTTCACGAACGCGACGGACCTCGCAGACGGCTGAAGAGCTCACGACCGGCCCGTCTGATTACGTCAAGTGACGTTATCGACTCTGGTACGGGAGGCGGCCTCTGGAGCGTTCTCCCGAGCCAACTGATCATAGATTCTCAGAGAAGATCCTTGAAGATTCGCTCCAGGTCATCCAGCGAAGAGAACTCGATGGAGATCTTTCCCCTCTTCTTTGATCCATAACGAATGTGGACTGGAGCCTTGAGTGAATCTTGAAGCCGCTCTTCCAGAGCGATGATCGCCGCCGGCCGCGGAGTTCTCGCCTTTCTCGCTCTCTCGCCCACGCGATTGCGAGCCCGAACCGCATCCTCGACCTGTCGAACCGACCAACCCTCCTCGGCCGCCTTCCTGGCCACATGTTCGCAGAATGCCCGATCTTCCAGCCCGAGAAGCGCTCGTGCGTGGCCTCCGGTCAGAAGACCACGCTCGAGCATCCCTTGTATGGACGCAGGCAGTTGCAGTAGGCGTAGGATATTGGTCACGGCCGACCTCGACTTCCCGACCCTACTCCCCACTTCTTCATGCGTCAGTGAGAAATCGTCGAGTAGCTGCTGATAGGCAGCGGCTTCCTCGAGCACTGTGAGATCTTCCCTTTGCAGATTCTCGATCAAGGCCTCTGTCAGGAGTTTGTCGTCCTCTCCCCGTCTGATGATGACAGGCAACTCCGACAGACCGACCATCCGGGCGGCGCGAAGCCTGCGCTCTCCGGCCACCAGGGTGTACATCCCCTCCTCGTTCTCGTTGACGATCACCGGTTGGAGCAACCCCACCTCCCGAATCGAGGCGGCCAGCGATGCCAGCGCCTCTTCGTTGAAGTTCTCTCTCGGCTGGCGCGGATTGGGCCGTATCTTCTCGATCGGAATGATCGAGAACGTACGCTCAGCCTTCGGAATCAGCGCTTCCAGACCACGACCAAGGCCGCTCTTTTTAGTCTGCATGCTCACCTCCCTGATGGCGATCGACGAATTCTCTCCCCAGTTGTCGGTACGCGATGGCGCCCCGGCTCATAGGATCGAATGCTTCGATCGGTTGCCCGTAGGAAGGCGCCTCAGACAATCGCACCGACCTTGGGATAACAGTCCGATAGGCGATCTCCCCGAAGAACTCTCTCACCTGAGCAACGACGTCGGCCGAAAGATTCGTCCTTCCGTCATACATGGTGAGCACGACACCACCGATTCCCAGGTCGGGGTTGAGGTTCCCACTGACGAGTTCGATGTTCTGCATCAACTGGCTCAAACCCTCGAGCGCGTAGTACTCACACTGGATGGGAATGAGAACCTCGTCCGCTGCAGCGAGAGCGTTCACCGTGAGAAGGCCCAACGACGGTGGGCAATCCATGAGAACGAAATCGTACTCGCCATCCAGATCTCGCAGTGCGTTCCGGAGACGAAGCTCTCTCGAGAACATCGAGACCAGCTCGATCTCCGCGCCGGCGAGATCGATCGTGGCGGGGACAACGAACAGGTCTCGATAGCTCGTTCCTTCCACCGCATCCTCGATTGCGGCGCCACCGATCAGAACGTCGTACGTGGACACGCTCACCGCCCCCCGATCCAATCCGAATCCCGACGTGGCGTTTCCTTGCGGATCCATGTCCACCACCAAGATTCGTTTCCCTTGAAACGCAAGAGTCGCTGCAAGGTTGATTGCGGTGGTGGACTTACCCACTCCGCCCTTCTGGTTGGTGATCGCTACGATCGAGGTGTGTCTGTCGGTGTCCACGCTGCTGCATGATAAGCAGCCATCCCGTAGGGTCAAGGACCGAGACTTCCACGACCCGCCCGCCCAGCTGTCTCCAGCCCGGATCCGCGGTCCGGCGATGAGCCAACCCGATGACTCCTCTTCCTCCAGGCATCAACACGTCCCGCATGACCTCCACCGCCTCGGGTGGACGCAGCACGGCTCGCATCGTGACCGCCTCGCATCGCCGCTGCTCCCGCACGTCTCCTACGATCGCCTCCGTGTTCGCCAGTCCCAGCACACGGATGGCTCTCCGTAGCAGCCGCACGCTCTTGCTCGATCGGTCCAGCAGCGTCACGGCGGTCTGTGGAAATGCAATGGCAAGCGGGATTCCCGGCAACCCACCTCCAGAACCCGCATCGATGAGCCGTTGAGGTGCATCGCCCGTCCATGCAACAGAGAAACTCAGGCTGTCCACGATGTGCCGCGCCCAGATCCGGTCGCGTTCGCCGGGGGAGAGGAGGCCGGCCGGGATTGCCTCGTCCGAGAGCCATCGTTCGAATCCCTCCAGCAACGCCCGCTGCTCAGAGGAAAGATCGACCCCCAACCACTCACTGATCTGCGGTTGAGGGTCATGTTTCACGTGAAACTCGAGGGTTTAGTCCTTCGGTGACAGAACGACCGAACGGCGCGGCTCCTCACCCTCCGAGTAGGTCTGCACTCCCTCGATGTCCGCAACGGCGTCGTGGATCACCTTGCGCTCGGCGGCGTTCATCGGTTCGAGCATGATCTCGGATTGCTCCTCGATCACCTGTTCTGCGAGTCTGCGCGCGTAGATACGCAACGCCTCTTTACGCCGTTCTTGGTAACCACCGATATCGAGGCGGATTCGCGCCGATTCGCGCGTCTTTCGCTGGATCACGGTCTTGCAGAGTTCATGCACCGCCTGAAGTACCGAACCATGCGGACCGATCAGTGCCTCGGCCTGGCTTCCAGCGACGTCGGCGTAGATGATGTCATCCTCCACTCTTGTCGTAACCTCGCCTTCCAACCCGAACGCTTCCAGCAATCCACGCAAGAAGGACCCAACAACCTCAGCCTGCTCCTCACGCACTTTCTTGCCCTCCTCGCCGGATGATTCCTGTCTCTTCTGCTCTTTCTGCGGCTTCTTCTTCTGTCTCGGGCGTCCGGCTTCGCCTTTCGGCTCTGGCTTCTGGACACGCTGGTCGCCACGTTTCGTGTTCTTCGGCCGACGGCGGCGGCGTTTCGGCTTGGCCTGCACCCTCACTACGGCGTCCTTGCGACCCAAACCGAGAAATCCGCGCTCGGCGTTTTGTAGAACCTCAACGTTCGCCTGATCAGGGGAGGTCAACCCTAGTTCCTCCACCGCCGCCTGAACGGCGAGTTCAACCGTCGGTCCTCTGACCTCGACCCATTCCACGATTACTTCCTCCTCCGACGCTTCCGCTTCTTCTGAGACCCCTGCTGCTTCTTCTCGGGACTCTCCTGATCCTCCTGCTTCTCCACCTTCGGCGGTGGTTCAGGTCGACCGTCGAGTCTGAAGATCAGTGACTGTTGACCGATGCGAAACAGGTTGGAGGTCACGAAATAGAGGTTCAGGCCCGCAGGAAAACTGAATGAGAAGACACCGAAGAGCAGTGGCATCATCTTCGTCATCAACTGCGCTTGTCCTCCAGCGCCGTCCGATGAGGCCGGCATGGCCTGTTTCGACTGAATCCAGCCGGAACCGACGACGAGGAGTACGACCAGCAGATACGGGATGGCGCCGAACCATCCCGACGTGAGTGCATCCTTCGGTGTCACACCGAGATCCATGCCCAGGAAGGAAGGGAGCCCCGCCTGGAGGGCGTGGATAATATTGGATCCTTCTGGCATGAATTGCTCAGGACTTCTCAGAAGTCGAAACAGGCCGAACCAGATCGGCGCCTGGACCAGCATCGGGAGCACACAGCCGGCAGGACTCACTCCCTTCTCCTTGTAGAGGGCCATCATCGCCTTGTTCAGTACCTCGGGCTCCTCTTTGTGCTCTTTCTGTAACTTCTTGACTTCCGGCTGGATCTCCTGCATCGCCCGCGTCGATCGAGTCTGCTTGAGCGTCAACGGGAACAGGATGATGTTGATCAACACCGTCAGGAAAATAATGGAAATCCCATAGTTTGGAATCAAGTCGTAGAACAGGCTCATGGGAAGCCCGATCATGCGTGCAAGTGAATCCAACATCAGCCGTCACCTCGAGACGGCACAGGGTCGTAGCCGACTTCGTGAAGAGGGTGGCAGCGGCCGATGCGTTTGAACGCCATCCATCCTCCCTTGAGCACTCCGAAGCGTCCCACCGCTTCCAAGGCGTACTGTGAACACGTCGGGGTGTAGCGACAACTCTTCCCGAGTGCAGGCGACAGGAAGCGTTGATACGCCCGAATCACCGCTCGCACGACGAGTGCAGCCGGCCCTCTAACCTGTTCACTCACGTGTCGACTCCTCCTTCACGGTGACTTCCAACCACCGCACCAAAACCTCGAAAGGTGCATCGAGAACCTGCCTGGAAGCGATCACAATGTAGCTTCCCTTCTGCAACCGTAGGCAATCGAGCGCCGCTCGTATGCGTCGGCGCGCCCGATTACGTTGTACGGCACCACCCACCTTCTTCCTGCTCGCCACGATCCCCACGGCCGGCACCTCGTCGCGCCCAGGACCGCAGACGACAGTGACGCCTCCTTGACGTCGCCATACACCTGTTCCGAACACGTCGGCAAAACTTTCGCGGCCTCGAAGAGGGAGGTACTGGCGACCGCTACGCGGAGAGGCGCTGCCGGCCCTTACGCCGGCGGCGCTCGAGGACGGCGCGGCCTCCTCGGGTTCGGAGACGAGCCCGAAATCCATGCTTTCGTTTTCTGCGTCGAACATTCGGCTGATACGTACGTTTCATAACGAATCCAAAGAGACAATCGAAGTGCGCTGAGAGGTTACGGGTGGGCATCATCCTTGTCAAAGGACCGCTGCGCCCTCATCGTGGGAAACGCGAAGTTTTTCCTCAGCTCGCGAAATTCAGTTTCTTGCCCGACGGCGCCCTTCGGTCGTCGCCTCAACCATTCCACTGGAATGATAATGCGACGATGAGCAGGCAATTGTCGGGTCTCGTTGTTGCTGAGAACGCCTCGCAGCGCCGCTTTTGTCACTCTTGAGCAAGGCCGCGTGTGTCCATATACTCGCTCCTCGCCGGAGGCTTTCAGCCCGCCTCACTTCCCCGAGGGGGCTTTCGAACCGACGTAGCCTGACGAGAAGTTGAAACTTGGTACTGCCCTCGGGGTCGATTTTCTCCACAACCTGTGGATAGTCCTGTGGATCGGTTGAGATGAGGAGGCGAGACGTGGCGGAACCGCAGCCGTCGACGTGGGATGGGGAGACTCTCGAATCTGCTCTGCGTGCCAGGGTCAGTCCTGTCACCTGGCAAACGTGGTTCGCACATCTCTCCTATCAATTCGCCGATGATCGCCTCCGGGTCATCGCTCCGAGTGAGTTCCACGTTCGCTGGGTGCGTGACAAACACGCCGCCGTCCTGGACGAAGCGGCCAAAGCCGTATTCGGTTCGGATGTCTCCGTCTCCTTTTCCGTCGACACCTCCGAAGATCTCCTGAACCCCTACTGGGAGGAAGAGGAACCCGCCGCCGAGAAAAAGCAGCCCACTCCCAGGCAAGACAGCTTCCTGGGAGCCAAGTACACCTTCGACAATTTCGTCGTCGGGCAGTCCAATCGTTTCGCACATGCCGCCGCCATGGCCGTAGCCGAGCGTCCGGGCATGCACTACAACCCTTTGTTCATCTATGCAGGAGCAGGTCTCGGCAAGACACACCTCCTGCGAGCCGTCGGACACCAGTACCACGAGCTCAATCCCGACAGCGTCGTGCGCTACATGACCTCGGAGGGATTCTTCAACGAGTTCATCGAAGGCATCCGCCGAAAGCGCATGGACGAGTTCAAGACGAGGTACAGAACCACCGACGTCCTCCTACTCGACGACGTGCAGTTCTTCGAAGGGAAAGAACAGATCCTGGAAGAATTCTTCCATACGTTCAATTCCCTGTACGAGTCGGGCAAACAGATGGTGTTCAGCTGCGATCGTCACCCAAAACAACTCTCGACGCTGGAGGACCGCATCCGCAGCCGCTTCGAGTGGGGACTCTTGACCGACATCCAGCCTCCGGACGTCGAGACCCGTCTTGCCATTCTCCGCAAGAACGCCGAGTACGCTCCTCGCCCCGTCCCGGAGGAAGTCCTGCATTTCATCGCTCAACACGTCCGGGCCAACATCCGAGAGCTCGAAGGAGCCCTCACGCGGGTGACGGCGTACGCGGCTCTCACCGATCAGAACATCAGTCTCGAGATCGCTCAGGACGTCTTGCAGGATTTGACACCGGACGGCCTGCCTCGGCCGGTAACGGCCGACGAGATCATCGCCACGACCGCTGCCTCCTACGGATTCGCCATCACCGATCTTCGTAGCCCAAGCCGCAAACAACCCTTGGTCCGTTCCCGGCAGGTTGCGATGTACCTCTGCCGGGAATTGACCGATCTCTCCCTCCCCAAGATCGGCGCTCTGTTCGGTGGCAGGGACCACACGACCGTGATGCATGCCATCGACAGGATCAACACCCTCATCACCAGCGACCCTCGAATCTTCGAGAAAGTCACAGCGCTCTCTCAGCAACTGAGGAAAAGTTGATATTGTCCACACCACGCTCGAGCCCGCCGCGACGCCGTGTGGAGAACTCTCCGATTCCTCCACACACCCCAAGGTCTGCAATGTCGGCCCCCACCTGCGGTTTCTCGCTCTTTTCCCCAATCCACAGCCCTACTACGACTACTACCGTTGATCACTAAGTACAGAAGGGATAGTTACGGTGCGGATACGTGCAGAAAGAGATGAACTCGCCGATGTCTTTTCCCGGGCGAGCCGGGCCGTGGGCCTCCGCCCCGCGCAGCCGATTCTGCAGGGGGTGCTCTGTGAGACCATCGGGTCCAAGCTTCGGGTGACCGGGA
Source organism: bacterium BMS3Abin02 (assembly GCA_002897675.1). Taxonomy (NCBI): domain Bacteria; species bacterium BMS3Abin02. The sequence continues at coordinate 109,549 of BDSU01000039.1, forward strand.
CCGACTTGGAGGCGACTATTCGGACGACTGCGGAAGTGGACGTACAGGAAGAGGGACGAGTCGTGGTGCCTGGCCGGCTGGCTACCGAAGCCATCCGAAAGATGCCCGAGGGTGTTGTTGTAATCGAGGCGGGCGATGGGGAGATAGCGATCACCGGACGCGGTCCTCGATTCAGTCTCAGAGAACTTTCGGTGGCCGACTATCCGGAACTGGGGGAGCCGAATCTGGAAGGGTCCGTTACCGTGGCCGGCGATGCGCTCGGAGAGGCCATTGCCCAGGTGGGGATTGCTGCTTCGGGTGACGCTGCTCGGCCCATCTTGACAGGTGTGTTGTTCGAACCGGGTGAAGAGGGTCTCCGGCTGGTTGCCACTGATTCATACCGGCTGGCGGTCCGAGAGATTCAAGGTTTCGTCCTTCGGGACGCGGGTCTCGTACCGGCGAAAGGGTTGAAAGAACTCAGCCGTGCCATCGGTGCGACCCAGATCCAAGTGGCTGTGGGAACCAGGGAAATCGTGTTCGGGTCAGAGCGAGGGAGTCTCACATTGAGGCTCATCGAGGGTAACTTTCCGAACTATCGGCAATTGCTGCCGGAATCACATCCGAATCGACTGGTTGTGGAAAAGGAACACCTTCTCGAAGCGCTCGATCGGGCAGGACTGGTCGCGGAAGACCACATTCCTGTGCGCATCAAGATGATGGAGGGGGGTGCGGAGATGACGGTCACTCGACAGGATGTTGGCGGGGAAGTTGAGCACATCAACGGTACCTTTGAAGGAGACGCAGACGAGGTGCTGATTGCGTTCAATCCTCGGTACCTGAGTGAGGGTGTGGCGGCGATCGCCGGCGACCAGGTGCAACTACAGGTGATGGACGGGCTGAAACCCGCCGTGCTCAAGGGAGTGGGTGACGATTCCTTCCTGTACTTGTTGATGCCGGTGCGTATCTGAATGAAGCTCGATTGGATCGAGCTCACCGACTTTCGGTCCTATCAGAGGCAGCGGCTCGTACCCGCGGAGGACATCAACGTGTTCGTGGGGCCAAACGGCTCTGGAAAGACAAACCTGCTGGAGGCGGTCGGATATCTCGCCGGGTTGCAATCGATGCGTGGGGTCCCTGACATTGTTCTCGTTCGCCGCGGAGCGGACGAGGCGATTCTCAGAGGTGAGGTGACGAGAGCCAACGGAGCGTCTCGTATCGAAGTGGCGATCGGGCGCAAACGCAGAGTCCTGGTGAACGGTCGGCGTCCTGCTCGCAATTCGGAACTTCTTGGACACCTGCGCGTTGCCACGTTCCTCCCGGATGATCTGGATATCATCAAGAGGGGTCCAGCGTACCGGCGTGATTTCCTGGATACGGCCGCTGTCCAGCTGTGGCCCGGAACCTACGGTGACCGAAGGGATTACGAACAGGCACTGCGTCAACGCAACGCCCTCCTCAAAGCCGGCCATGTGGACCGTTTCACGCTCGCGGTGTGGGATGAGCGTCTGTCGGAGGCGGGAGCCAGGGTGATGGCCCGAAGGGCGGCGGCGGCGAGGCTTCTGCTGGAGAGGGTCGAGGGTATCTATCGGCGTCTCTCCGGTGCGAAACGGAAAGTGGAACTCGAATACGTCTCCGCCTGGGGAGCCACAATCGACGATGTTTCGATCGAGCACCTACGCGACAGGCTGAAAGAGACTCTCGAGGCAGAGAGGGAAGTCGACATCGAACGGAGGCAGACTTCCGTCGGACCACATCGGGACGAACCGCGGTTTCTTCTTGGCGGGCTGTCTGCACGAATGGCGGCGAGTCAGGGAGAGCAGAGGACCCTCGTACTCGGTCTGAAGCTTGCCTCACACGCGGCGGTGGCGGAGATCGTCGGTGAGATGCCTGTTCTGTTGCTGGATGACGTCTTCTCCGAACTCGACGCGCAACGAGCGGCCGCTCTGGCCGACGCACTTCCCGCGGCGCAGACGTTCATTACGACGGCGCGAGCGGAAGACGTTCCCCTTGTGGGGAAGAGATGGGACGTGAGTCCAGGGCGTGTGCAGTGAGCGACCTCGAGAGCATTCGGGGAATCATCGATACGGCGCTGGGAAGATGGGGCGTCGGTCACGTCGGTGCCTTCGTGAAATTGTCCGAGAACTGGTCGATGATCGCAGGGGAACAGTGGGCCAAGCACGCGAGACCGCTGCTCCTACGCAGGGCCGTTCTGACCGTGGAAGCGTCGCCTGCAGCAGCTTCGATACTGCGGTATTCGGTTGGTGATCTGTTGCGGGCCCTCGACAGGGAAATCGGCGAGGGTGTCGTGACGGAGGTCCGTATCCAGCTCGCGGGACAGGGCCGTTCGACCGGCTGATTCATCATGATTTTCTTAGGGTTTTGCCATGTCGGCAGTCTTGGGTTGGGGGGGTCGACCGGCTATACTTACACGTGTGTAAATCAAGGCTCCGGCGGGGACCGGGAGGTGCCGCCATGGAGCCGTCGTTTGTGAAGGAGCCCAGTGAATCATCGCACGCCGAGTGACTACGACGCGAAGGACATCACTGTCCTGGAGGGGCTGGATCCCGTGCGGCGGCGGCCGGGCATGTACATCGGCTCTACCGGTCCTCGGGGTCTGCACCATCTCTTGTGGGAAGTTGTGGACAACTCGATCGACGAGGCGATGGCCGGTTTCTGTTCCCGCATCGAGGTCACGCTGCTGAGTGATGGGGGAGTCCGGGTCAAGGACAATGGGCGTGGAATCCCGGTCGATAGACATCCGAAGACCAAGGAGTCGGCGTTGACGACGGTGCTCACGACGCTGCACGCCGGAGGGAAGTTCGAGAGCGGTGCATATCAAGTCTCCGGTGGTCTGCATGGTGTGGGCGTGTCGGTCGTCAACGCGCTGTCGGAGAGACTCGACGTGGAGGTGACGAGAGAAGGCTACCTGTGGTTTCAGTCGTTCCATCTCGGCAATCCGGTCGGTCCGGTCAAGAAAGTGAAGCCGGCTCGAAGAACGGGGACGACGACGACGTTCTGGCCTTCCCCGAAGACGTTTTCGGAGACGACGACCTTCAATTTCCAGACGGTGTCTTCGCGCCTCAGAGAGATGGCATTTCTCAATCGGGGGATCTTGATCATCCTGAGAGACGAGCGAGGTGAAGAACCCGTCGAGCAGGCGTTTCAGTACAAAGGCGGACTCGTCGACTTCGTCAAGCACCTCGGAGCGAGCAAAGAGCCCGTGCATCCACACATCGTCTTTTTCGAAGACGCCGGCGAAGAGGCAGAACTCGAAGTCGCGATGCAATGGATGAGGAACTCGTACACGGAGACGGTTCTCAGTTTCGCGAACAACATCAACACTCACGAAGGTGGCACACACGAGGAGGGCTTCAGGAAAGCCCTGACCAGGGCACTCAACGAGTTCGCTCGGAGCAAGGGGATTCTGAAGGACAAGGACCTCAATCTGAACGGAGAGGACGTTCGGGAGGGACTGACGGCGATCATCTCGGTGAAAGTTCGGGAGCCCCAGTTCGAGGGACAGACGAAGACGAAGCTGGGGAACACAGAGATTCGTGGATACGTCGAGAAGACGCTGAACCGCATGCTGCCCGAATGGCTGGAACGCCGTCCCGGTGAAGCCCGTGCGATAGCCGAGAAGGCCATCAACGCCTCGCGTGCCCGGATGGCGGCACGCAAAGCCCGAGAGCTGACCCGACGCAAATCCATGCTCGAGTCGGCGAGTCTTCCGGGCAAGCTGGCGGATTGTTCGTCGCGAGACGCGGAAGAGTCCGAGATGTTCATCGTCGAGGGGGATTCGGCCGCCGGCCCCGCCAAGCAGGGACGGGACAGTCGGACACAGGCCATTCTCCCCATCCGCGGCAAGATCATCAACGTCGAGAAGGCGCGGTTGACCAAGGCACTGCAGAATACGGAGATTCAGGCGCTGATCACGGCGATCGGAACCGGCATCGGCGAGGAATTCGATATCACGAAGGCTCGATACCACAAGGTCGTGTTACTCACCGACGCCGACGTCGACGGTGCCCACATTCGTACACTCCTTCTCACGTTCTTCTTCCGGCACATGAAGCCGCTGATCGAGGCGGGCTACATGTACATCGCGCAACCACCGCTGTACCGGGTGAAGCAGGGTAAGAACGTGACCTACCTCGCGGATGACGCCGAGCTCGCCGCCTACCGGGAACAGGTGGGGAAGAAGCGAGTGGACGTCAGTCGGTTCAAGGGTCTCGGTGAGATGAATGCCTCCGAGTTGTGGGAAACGGCCATGGATCCCGAACGGCGCCGTCTCCTGCGGGTAGACCTGGACGACGCGACCCGAGCCGAAGAGGTCTTTTCGACCTTGATGGGTGACGACGTGAAGGCCCGCAAGTTGTTTATCCAGCAGAACGCCAAAGACGTGCGTTTCCTGGATGTTTGAAGGAGAACCGATGGTGGATGGCCAGGACATGGAGACCCCCGCGGTCGACATCAACCAAGAGGTGGAGAAGTCGTTCCTCGAGTATGCGATGTCGGTCATCGTCTCGCGCGCACTTCCAGATGTGAGGGACGGGCTCAAGCCGGTGCAACGGCGAATCATCTACTCCATGTTCGAATCGAACATGGGTCCCACGTCGAGTTTCAGGAAGTGCTCGAAAGTCGTCGGTGACGTGATGGGGAACTACCACCCGCACGGCAACGATGCGATCTACGACGCCCTCGTGCGGATGGGGCAGGATTTCAGCTCCCGGTATCCACTCATCGACAAGCAGGGTAACTTCGGGACGGTCGACGATCCGCCGGCGGCGATGCGGTACACGGAGAGCCGTATGACCCACCTCGCCACGAGACTCCTGGAGGGAATCCGGGAGAACACGGTCGACTTCGTAGAGAACTACTCGGGGGAGTCTTCCGAACCCGTCGTGCTGCCTGCTCGCTTCCCGAACCTGCTCGTGAACGGGTCGACAGGTATCGCTGTCGGCATGGCGACCAACATCCCTCCGTACAACCTGGGTGAGATCATCGATGCCGCGCTGTTTGCCCTCGAGAATCCGGATGCTCCGGTCGAGTCCTACCTCGAGATCGTCAAGGGACCCGACTTTCCTACCGGCGGCTACCTCGTCGGCAGGAGGGGAATTCATGAGGCACTGACGACAGGTCGGGGATCGGTCAAGATGCGGGCGGTCACCGACGTGCAGGAGGTCCGCAAGGGCCGGACGGCGATCATCGTGACCGAATTGCCGTACCAGGTCTCGCACGACAGGGTGCTCGAGAAGATCGCGACGCTCGTGCACAGCAAGAAGATCACCGGTATCGCAGACCTCCGGAACGCGAGTTCGGATCGTGTGGGGACGAGACTGGTCATCGAACTCAAGAAGGACGCCATCCCGCAGGTCGTACTGAACCAACTGTTCAAGATGACGCAGTTGCAGGAGACGTTCGGTGTGAATGCGGTTGCGCTCGTCGACGGCATCCCGCGAACGATGAACATCGCGCAGATGATCGGGTACTACCTCGATCACCAGATGGAGGTAGTCGAGCGTCGAACGCTCTTCCGTCTCGACGAGGCCAAGCGCAGGGCACACATCGTTGAGGGATTGCTGATAGCGCTGGACAATATCGACGAGGTGATCGCGATCATCCGGAACTCGGATGACACGGCGGTTGCGCGGGCAGCGTTGATGAAGGAGTTCGAGCTGTCCGAGATCCAGGCGAACCACATTCTCGACATGCAGTTGCGCAGGTTGACGGCGCTGGAAACCTCCAAGCTCCGTGACGAGCAGGCGACACTCGAGGAGACGATCGCAGACCTCGAGGCGATCCTGGCCGACCCGGCGCGGCGCAGAGCGATCATTACCGAGGACCTCAAAGAGATCAAGGACAAGTTCGCCGACCCTCGGCGAAGCCACCTCATTCCCGACGATGGCGATCTGTCTCTGGAGGATCTGATCGCAGACGAAGAGCTCGTGGTGACTGTCTCAGGGAACGGATACGTGAAATCGGTCCTGGCTCGGATGTACCGGGCCCAAGGTCGAGGAGGGCGCGGTGTGCAGGGTGCCTCTCTTCGACAAGACGATGTGATCAACCATCTGGTGCACACGACGGCGCATTCGTACCTGTTGTTCTTCACCAATCGAGGCAAGGTGCATCGAGTGAAGGCGCATCAGATTCCCAGGAAGGAGCGGACGGCCAAGGGAGTGCTCGCACAGGCCGTGTTGCCCCTGGAGCCGGATGAGCGCATCGAGGCCGTGATCGACACCCGGGACTATGAAACATCGCGGTATCTGGTGATGGTCACCAAGATGGGCCTGGTCAAGAAGACCGCGTTTCACGACTACGACTCGAGAAACGCGACACTTGTTGCGATCAGCCTCCAAGAAGGCGACGAGGTCGTTGCCGTGCGCACGACGAACGGTGAGGACGAGCTGCTCCTGTTTACCAGCAATGGTCAGGGAATCCGGTTTTCGGAGAAAGACCTGCGTCCCATGGGAAGGGCTACGAGAGGGGTGCGCGGGATCAGGTTGCGTGACGGAGACAGCGTGATTTCCGCAGCGTCGAGCAAGGACGGTGAGGAAGTCCTTCTGATCACATCCGGAGGCTATGGGAAACGGGTGAAGATGAGTGAGTTCCCGATCCAGCGGCGGGGTGGCATCGGAGTCAAGTCGATGAAGCTCACCCGGGTTCGCGGTCGTCTCATAGCGGGCAGGGCCGTGTCTGCCGGAGCGGAGGTCTTCGCGATCTCGTCCGACGGTGTTGTGATCAGAATCGGCACGAAAGGCATCAGTCGTCAGAAGCGAGATGCCAGGGGCGTGAAGGTCATGAATGTTGCCCCCGGCGTCGAAGTCACGGCGATCGCACCCGCTCCTCTCGAGGATTGATCGCTCGGACGTTTCGGACCTATTCGTGGCGGTTGTGTGAGGCGGCGGTACACTCGCCGTGAACGAGGAGTTGAGACCTATGGCCGTGCGAAGAGTTCGCCGGGTTGTACGCAAGTTCGATCCGTGGACCGTAATGAAGGTGTCACTCGTCTTCTACGCCGTGCTGGGCCTCGTCTTCATCCTTGCCATTGTGATTCTCTGGGCGATCATCACGAATGCCGGAATCCCACAGGCGATCGAGGACTTCTTGAAGAAGATCACCCTTCTCGATCAGGATGCATCGCTCTTCTCGGACGGAGAGCAGTACCTGCGTGTCGTGGTGTTCCTTTCTGTGGTGTGGACTGCCCTGATGACCGGGTTGACGACGCTGGCAGCGGTGATGTACAACCTGATCTCCGATGTTGTGGGAGGAATCGAGATCGTCGTTCTCGAAGAGACCCTGAACGTCCCCGTTGCGCCCACACCTGTTCGCCCGCCGCAGCGGTGGTCGACCCCTCCGGCTACGAGTGAGCAGGATCTCCCGACCGAGGAGATCGAAGTTGGTCCGATCAAGGCCGCTGGAACCTAGCTATCTCGAGGCCGGCACTCTCGGCGGCGTCGAGATAAGGGCCGGCAACGTCTTCGACGCGGACCGCTCCAATAGGTAGGTCCGACGTCGCCATCACGATTGCAGCAGCGGCCAAGGCTATGCCGGCGAGAAATGCAGCGTGGTCGGCGACTCCGGTGGAGTGCCGGTTCCCGCTGATGATCAGGCCACCCCAATCGCCGTCGGTCGGAGCAACGAGCAACCCGTCGCGGCGTCGTAGCGCCTTCAGGGACCCGATCGGAGGCGGGAAGACGACTCGCGTTCCCTTTCGGAGAGGGGTTCCCGGTCGGGTGATCGCGACGAGAGGGGAGTCGATATCGGATTCGTATTCGAGGCACCGGGCCATGGCGACCAGGCTTGCCTCGGCGAAGAGAGGAATGGACGCGCTTTCTGCGAGTTCGGCGCTGAGAACGAGAGGAATGTCCGCCGCGACGGCTCGAGCGAGGAGCGTTGTTGGTGTGCTCGTGTCTGAGACGAGCACATCCCACTGGGAGAGGTCCTCGACTCGAACAACCCTTGGGTCTCCGGCCGGGTCCTGATCGAGGAGCCCGAGCAGATCGAGGCGTCGTTCGGCGAGCAGCACACTCGCGGCACGACCACCAATCGGTCCACTCTGATGGATGGCGATCTTCACGGACGTGTGAAGGGTTCCCAGGTTCCTGCCGCAGGACGGGCGGACCGGCGTCTGAGAACGGCTATCCCAACGACAAAGAGGGCAAGGAGCAGGAGTTTACGCATAGGAGAAGTGTAGGGCGGGTCCGTCACTGCATCGTGCGCGCCTCCAGGAGACCGATGACTCACCTGCGAAGGGGAACGCATGAGAGTGTGGCTTGACTACACAACAGTGGCGGTCGATGTGGAAGACACCTGATCCACGGCGAGTGATGCCGTCGATCTGACCGCAGACGATCCTGTCGATGCGGCGATGCTCGCGATCGACGTGTATGTCGATGGGATGACGGCGTTGGGGCCAGAGGTGCTCACCGATGTGTTTCGCTCCGGATTCCAGCCCTCTCACTCGGACCTGCTCGACGAGCTCGTGTCCGTCGACGAGAGAGCCATCTCGCAGATCACCTATGCTTTCGAGCGCTTGCAGGGAGCCGGTCTCGCCTCGCAGCATGTCGATTCCGGCGATGCGGCCGATCTCTTGTTCTCCGTGATCGCCGTGGCGATGCTCACCTACATGTCGGTTCCGGACACGACACCAGACGGCGTGAAGGCAATCGTACGCAGCCAGTTCAGGCTGGTGTTCGACGGACTCGGAAGCAGGTAGGCGCTATCCGGCACGCGCGGTGTCGTTCCGTCATGGAATGGCCGAGTGTGCTCTGCCGCCTCATGGCCACTGTCGGCGAGTCTCCGCTCTGGAGTTGGTACGTGTCGGCATGTCGCCCTCCATGAGTGGGTATTCAGCCGATACACAGGCCTGGTGGATTGGGGTGTCGAGCTGTAACCACGCTGAGGTCAGGGGTGTACACGGCGTTGCAGCTCAATCCGTCTTGGGTTCCTCGCGCAGTGCGCCCGGGAAGGGTCCGCCCGCTTCTTGGAGGGGAGCGAGGTACTCGGCGAATCGCTTCTCGGCGCGACGCTGCAGCCATCCGCTGAACGTAGCGGTGATCTCAGGCACGAGGTAGGCACGGAGCCCCATCCGCAGCGCGGTTCGCAAGGTGCGCGCCACGCACTGGTCGGTGGTGAGCCCTCCGAAGAAAACCTTGTCGATTCCGTTCTCGCGCAGGAGTTGCGCCAGATCCGTACCGGCGAATGCGTCGAACCCGGTGCGCCCTTGCACGACCGGGTCGCCTTCCTCGAAGATCCCGGCCGTGAACTCTGCTCGCGGCGTGCCCTTCGTGAATACGCGTCCGAAGGTCAGATGCGCCAACGCTCCTCGCTTGTCCTCGGGATCGATGACGAGAGGTGCGTGGATCACGACTACGCCCTCGAGGCGTGCCACCTCGGTGACACGACGTGCCGTGGCGACAACGTGGCGGGTATCGAGCTGGCGTTTGACGAGGCGGTGATAGAGGCCCTGTCGGGTCCACTGTTCCTGGAATTCGATGAGCACGAGCGCTCGTTTGCTCACTCTGCACCACACACTTCGTCGATTCGCGAGGCCGAGAAGGATCTCACAGGTAGCTCCGGAACCATCCAACGGTGCGGGCTCTGGCCTTGTCGGCACCGGGACCGCTGTACACCTCGTAGTGTCCGACATCGATGGTGAGCAGCTCCTTGGGTTCACGCGCCTGTCGGTAGAGGTGCACGATCTCACTGTGGGGAACGGTGTGGTCATGTGTGGCCCCGATGAGCAGGAGAGGCCGCGGGGCGACAGCGGCGACGAACCGTTCCGGCTCGTACTCGAAGATCCGTTCCACGGCGTTGAGAGGGATCTGGACGGCGATGTGGGGCCATCTCTTCTCGGCGTCGGCGAATACCGTGTCCGACTCCGGGCTGTTGAGCAGCACGGCCGGGTCGATCGTTGCCCCGTCCCCCGTTCGTACGCGCCGGACGGCATCCTCCGCCAGCATCTTGACGAACGCAGTTCGGCGCTCGGGCGGGAAGCGCTCGAGCATCCGGGGTGCACTGCCGAATCCGATCTGGCCCACCACCGCCTTGACCCGCGAGTCGCGCGCAGTCGCTTCGATCACCGTTCCGCATCCGAAGCTGGTGCCCCACAGTCCGAGCCGCTCAGGATCCACAACCTCGACGGCAGACAGGAACGTGAGCGCGTTGCGGATGTCCTCCACTTGGCGCTCAGGAACCAAGAGACCGCGTTCACCGTCGCTTGTTCCGAAACCGCGGTAGTCGAAGGTCAGCACCGCGAATCCGGCGTCGGCCAGCGCCTGGGCAGTTGGGGGCAGGAGCCACTCCTTGATCCCCCGGAAGCCGTGGGCCATGACGATCGCGGGCCATCCGGCGGTCGGCGGGGTTCCGCCCGGGAGTCGGATCACCGCCGAGCAGCGGGTTCCCCAACTGTAGAAGTCGACGTTGTGTTCGTGGGCCATCGCGTTCCAAGCACTTGTGGCGGACACCGGGACGATAGAACTAACTGGTTCGTTCGTCAACCGTCCTGGTAGCCTCCGGCGGATGAAGAGGAACGCCGATGCCACCCGGGCTCGCATCTTCGATGCGGCCAGGGATGAGTTCGCCCAGTTCGGGATCGCCGGGGCACGGGTCGATCGCATCGCAGGGAACGCACGGGCCAACAAGGCGCGCATCTACGAGTACTTCGGTGACAAGGAGACCCTCTTCGCACTGGTGCTCGAGGTAGAGCTGGAGCGGCTCAGCACGGCGATCCCCGTGCCGGACGATCCGCGTCTCATTCCGGTCTACGTGCGAGCGGTGTTCGATTACCACTGTGCCCACCCGGATCTGGTCCGGCTGCTGTACTGGGAGGCGTTGCGCTTCTCGTCGACCGACGCCCCACGGGAACAGGAGCGACGGGAGTTCTACGCGGGTCGGGTCGCCTATCTGGAGCGTGCCCAAGCCGAGGGGATCATCTCCTCCGAAGCCGATCCCCGACACCTGCACTTCCTCCTCTTGGGGTTGGCCACGTCGTGGTTCGGGCTTCCTCAACTCGCCCGGATGCATGTGGATGATGACCCGTCCACTTCTGAGCACAGGCTCGCTCATCGCGAGCATGTCGTCTGGGCGACGTGTCGTATCCTCGGGTTGGAACCGCCTCGGATCGACGGCGTCGGCGGTGACCCTGCCGGGGCCACACTTCCAACCGACGACTGAACTTCCGGCTCCATAGGGCCTGTGGCCGGAGCCGCCTCCATGCTCGCGTGTTGCGAGAGGTCAATGAGTCCGGTGGTGACCAGACGAAGTCGGGCGTGGCGATGGCGCGATCGGCAGGATCGGCGGTCGCCGGCGACCCACCGGTTGTTGTGCTCGATGGTTCGACGGGTGCCTTGGGTACGGGTTTGAGTTTGGCAGGGGTGCTTCGGCGGCGATTACGCGCCAGACCAGATCGTCGAAGTGCGCGTCGGTGCCCGGGATCGTCCCCGGGTACCAATGACCGCTGGTGGGAACGCCGCAACTGCGAGCACTCCAACTAATGTGAGAATGACCCGACTGGGGGAGTTACTGAACACATGGCGACCGTGGTGAGATTGGGCGTGCAGGCGGTCGACGGTGAATGCATACCTGTGCCGAGTCTCGAGATCGGATGCCGGTACAAGTACGTGAGGCGCCCTTCGACTTGGAGTCTGGAATGCACGAATGGGGATGGCCTCGTCTGGTTCCATGGCGAGCACCAGGAGCCGCCTGTGGAAGTGGACCTGTTCGTCGGGGACCAGTTCTGCGACACGTTCCCGGTCGAAGACGGCACCATCGTCGTGCTCGAGCTCTGACAGCCGACATACGCAAGGCCCAGTGGGGAATCTCGATTTGAGGCAACAATGGAAGTACAGCTGGCAGGACCTCGCCAAGGAGGTGGTCCCGACAGGCCTATGCACAGGCTGTTCCGGCTGCATCATCTCGTGTCCTCATCAAGTGCTGAATCTCAACCGGCACGTCTGGAAACCTGAGCTCGCGCAAGACGCATGGGTGAACGCAGATGAACGGCGATGTTCCTACGGGGAGCGCGGGTGCACTGTCTGTGCTCGCGTCTGTCCAAGGTTTCGGCTCTGGGAAGCCGATGCCGACGAGGCGAAATGGTCGCGCCACCGCACCGCCGAGGAGGTCCTCGGAGTTTATCGTGCCATCGTCCTGGTCCAAGCGAAAGACAGTGAGATTGCCGACGCCGGCCAGGATGGGGGCCTGGGCACCGCGCTCCTTCTGTACGCCCTGGAGAACGACTACATCGACGCCGCTCTGGTCAGTTTCTTCGATGAGGAAATGCGGACCCGGCCAGGCATAGCCCGCACGCGAGACGAACTCTTGGCTTGCGCGGGTTCTCGCTATACCTACTCGGCCAATGTGCTTGGAATCGACGACGCAAACGAGGTCGGTGCTCAGCGGCTCGGGTTGGTGAGTGTCGGGTGTCAGACGTCGATCCCCCCTGTCGCATATGGGCGCGGAGCGAGGAAACTGGCCAAGCGGTTCGCCTTGGTCGTCGGCTTGCTGTGCTCAAAGACGTTCACCGACGACATCTACGAAGACCTCCTCGAGGCGAAGTACGGCATCGCGAGACACCTCGTCACCAAGATCAACATCAAGGGCCGACTCCAGGTGTGGCACGAGGACGCCGGGACCGGCGCCCCGAAGTACGTGGAGATACCCCTCAAGGAGTGCAACGAGTACACCAGGCCCGGGTGCATGCACTGTCCGGATTTTTCTGCTCAACATGCCGACATCTCACTCGGCGGAATCGGTAAGGGCGCCGACACGACCCTTGCGATCGTTCGGAGTGAACTCGGCGAGGAGATTCTCGCCAAGATGGAGCAGGACGGCCTGGTCACCGTCACCGATGCCACCGAAGACGACCCGGATGCAATTGCATTGATCCTCAAGATGGCGAGGCGGCAGAGGAAACGCTGGCCTGTGGAGATCGGCTCCATCCCGGTCACGCCCGAAGAAACATCGACTTGAGATACCCTCGGTTTCCGGGAAAGACTTGGCTTGTCTGTTCGTACGTCGGCTTCGACGGGCGTGTGGCGGTCCTCATGCTCGATGGATGACGGATCTGCGATGGATGAGCGCCGACGGCGAGGGTCTTGCCGGCAGTATCGATGGTGCCGGGATCGGACAGGAGGCGCCGTGCGTGCATCGGTGATCCTGAACTCCGTTCTGGCGTGGGAGCACCGCACGATAGGCAACAGACTCACGCAAGAAGGGAGAGTCTGTGTCCGAGAGCACGAGGTGCCCGGCGCTGCAAGGGGTTTTGTTCGTGGGCCCACCTGGACTTGAACCAGGGGCCTCATCCTTATCAGGGATGCGCTCTAACCAGGCTGAGCTATGGGCCCGTGCCGGGGAATTGTAGTAGCGCGCAGAAACGCCACCAATCACGACGCGCCAGAGTGTCTCCGCAACGCGACCGTGATGTGTACGGGGGTTCGTTAGTCTCCCGACTGTCATGAGCCGCGAAACTTGGAACACGCGATACAACGAAAGAGAGCTGCTCTGGAGCGCCGAACCAAACGAGTTCCTCGTTACAGAGACACAACAGCTCACCCCCGGCCGGGCGTTGGATATCGGCGCCGGTGAGGGACGCAACGCGCTGTGGTTGGCCGGGCGGGGATGGCAGGTGACTGCCGTCGATTTCTCGGATGTGGCCATCGCCAAGGGGAGAGAGGGCGCCCGTCACCGGGGCGTCGAAGTCGAGTGGGTCATCGCCGATCTGCAGACCTACATACCGACGGAACGAAGCTTCGACCTCGTTATCGAGTTCTACATCCATATCCCGGAGCCGTGGCGGCCTCAGGTCTGGCGTCGGGCTGCAGACGCCGTCGCAGAGGGTGGAACCCTCCTGGTCGTCGGGCACGATCTTTCCAACCTCGAGAAAGGTCACGGCGGTCCGCAAGATCCGGCAGCGCTGTTCACGCCACAGGACGTGGTGACAGCCATCGAGGGTCTGGACGTGCTCAAAGCCGAGCAGGTGATACGTCATGTCGATGGCCGGGTTGCCATCGACGCCCTCGTGCGAGCCCGACGTGGGTCGAGTCTTCGCTGACCGATTCATGAAGAAGGCGAACAACGTAGAATGCTCCCTACCCTGGGGATGTAGCTCAGCTGGAAGAGCACCTGCCTTGCACGCAGGGGGTCGGCGGTTCGAGTCCGCTCATCTCCACGCACGTTCCAGTGGCGGGACGACCGATAGGGCGCCTCGTTGCCGACCATGACTGGAGGATCGTATGCGCCGTGCCGTGATCGTCGATGCCGTTCGAACCCCTACGGGCAAGAGGGACGGATACCTGAGGGAGTGGCATCCGGCCGACCTCGCAGGGTACGTTCTCCACGACTTGGTCGAACGTACCGGGCTCGACCCCGCCATCGTGGACGACGTGATCATGGGGTGCGTCTCCCAGACCGGTGAGCAGGCGTTCAACATCGGCCGGAACGCCCTCCTTGCCGCAGGCTTTCCGGAAAGCGTACCGGGTGTGACGATCGACCGACAGTGCGGATCCAGTCAGCAGGCGGCGCACTTTGGGGCCCAAGGCATCATGGCGGGCGTCTATGACGTCGTCATCGCCGCCGGAGTCGAATCGATGACGAGAATCCCCATGGGGGTCACCGCTTCACAAGGTCCGGGATACCCGTTCGGCACCAAGGTCATGCAGCGCTACGACCTGGTTCCGCAGGGCCTGTCGGCGGAGATGATCGCCGACGAGTGGGACCTCAGTCGTGAACGACTCGATGAGATCTCTCTCGAGTCCCAGCGTCGGGCTGCCCAGGCTACCGACGAAGGTCGTTTCAAATCGGAGATCGTTCCAATACCGGGGCCCGACGGAGTCCCGGTGATCGCCGACGAGGGGATTCGTCGCGACACGTCGGCGGAACGGCTGGCTGCACTTCGGCCCGCTTTCAAGCCGGACGGGAAGGTCACGGCGGGGAACTCGTCCCAGATCTCGGACGGGGCGGCCGCCGTCCTGATCATGAGCGAAGACAAGGCGCACGAACTCGGCATGCAGCCACTGGCGCGCTTCGTCGATTTCGCGGTCGTGGGTGTCGATCCGGTGACGATGCTCAAAGGGCCCATACCGGCCACGAAAAAGGTACTGGATCGTACCGGCCTCACCATGGGTCAGATCGATCGATTCGAGATCAATGAGGCGTTCGCGTCGGTGATCGGGGCATGGCTCATCGAGATGGATGAAGATCCGGACACCCTGTGGGAGCGGACCAATGTGAATGGGGGAGCGATCGCGCTCGGACATCCTCTTGGATGTTCGGGGGCCAAACTCATGACGACACTCGTGCATGAACTGCAACGATCGGGGACTCGCTACGGACTTCAGGCGATGTGCGAGGGTGGGGGAATGGCCAACGCGACGATCTTGGAGCGAGTCGGGTAGGAAGGCCCTTCGTCATCCACAGCATGTGGACGAATCCGTGGATAACTACACCTGTGTAATTCAGCGGTAGCTGGTCGTCATCAAGAACCCGCCTGCGATGGCCACCAGGCCGATCCAGAGGCCCCACCCACCGAAGAGCGGGAAAACGTAGTTGAGGACGACCAGCACCACCCCGAGACCCATCAGCGCGAACATGGTGATGACGTACCAGCGAGGTGACGGAGGTTTGCGTTTGGGCGCAGGATGTGCAGGGCCGTGGGACTCGACCTGACGTTTCTTCTTTCGTGTCTTCGACTTCGGCATGACCACAAGAATAGTCGTCAGGCGACGAGGGAGGCGCAGTCTGCATCCTGAACGACGACGGCATTTCGGATCAGACCGTCGAGAGGGTTTTCTGCACGGGCGGAGGAAACACTTCCTGTCACGTGCGATCGATCGACGCGGTCACGGTGGAGGAGGATCGCAGGATTACACCTCGGGTCTGTCCGATCGATCCACCGAACCGACCCTGCGGCCTTGGGGTAGTTCAGCGGTAGCTGGTTGTCATCAAGAACCCGCCTGCGATGGCCGCCAGGCCGATCCAGTGGCCCCACCCACCGAAGATCTGCAAAACGTGGCTGAGGAGGGCGAACAGAACCCCGAAACCCATGAGCGAGAACATGGTGATGACGTACCGTCGAGATGATGGAGGTTTGCGTTTGGGCGCAGGGCGTGCAGAGCCGTGCGAGTCGGACTGACGTTTCTTCTTTCGTGTCTTCGACCTGGGCATGGCTACAAGAGTAGTGGTACTCGAGATTTCAGCGGGCTGAAACACCCGCGGGAGTCGCGGTCGGGTTCGTGGGTGTAGAGCAACTATCGGATCCGGCGATTGCGGAACCGGTGGAACGTGAACGCGATGCGTTGAGTGGGCGTGGTCGGGTCGTTGGGGTTCTCGTCCGTTGGCGATGTGTGGGTGGCCGCGCTGCGATCCGGCTCCACATCGGTCGATTCGGGTCGCCGTCTCCGACGTCGATCAGGGTTTCATCGGCGAGTCCGATCAGCAGCTCACGGACGTGGAGAGGGTCCGTCTTCACAGGGGCTCTCCATTGTGCAGGCGTCGAACACGTCTCAGGTCGGCTGGGACCATGTCGACTTCCCAGGATCACCACGTCCCACCCGTTTCGAGCAGGAGGGAACTCAGTCGACGAGAGTGACGCAGTCCGCGTCTTCGACGACGATGCCGTCTCGGATCAGACCTTTGAGCGCGTCCTCCACACGCACGGCGGGAACACTCTCGATCAGGTTCGATCGGTGGACATGACCGTGCGAGATGAGGCATCGTAGGACTGCTCCTCTGGCCTGTCGGATCGATCCGTCGAACCGGCCTTGCGTCCTTGGGGCCGCGTAGACGTCGGGCCTCGTGCACCACGACGCCACCGGACAGGAACGGCAGGCGGGCTCACGCGGACGACAGAGCGTGGCGCCGAGATCCATGACAGCCTGGTTCCAGTCGGCTGCCGCTCCGGTCGCGAGCACGTTGGCGGCGACGTCTGCCAGGTCTCGACCGTCAAGAGGGCGTCCGACCCAGCGGCTGAGCACACGACGCAGATTCGTGTCGACCGCGGGGACCTGTTCGCCGAAAGCGAAGCAGGCGACGGCTGCGGCCGTGTAGGGGCCGACACCGGGCAGCGATCGCAGCGTCTCGGCGGTGGTGGGCCAACCAGCAGCCTCGATGATGCGGGCTGCTTCACGCAGTCGAAGAGCGCGGTTGTTGTATCCGAGACCCGACCACGCGATCAGCATCTCCGCAGCGTCGGCTCGAGCGGCCGATGCGGGGTCGGGGAATCGGTCCAGAAACCGAGAGTACGCTTCGGCCACCCGAGAGGCCTGAGTCTGCTGGAGCATGACCTCGCTGACGAGGATCTGCCACGGATCTTCGGTCTGTCTCCAGGGCAGATTGCGTCCCATGCGGCCGTACCACTCGAGCAGGGCGTCGTTGCGAATGGGTATCTCCGACTCGCTCGGCCTCAAGGCGCCGTCGTTGTCGTCGTGGATGAGGTCGTCGTGGTCGGAGGTGCCTTTCCGAGGGTCACCTGTACGATCGTGGCAGGCTTGACCTCGTTCCCCGGGGTGATCGACTGTGTGACCACCTTGCCGTCCTGCTCGGGTCCCGTCTCCACCGTGGTTGCGCTGACACCGAGCTGGAGCCCGACGGCTTCGAGCGCAGAGCGCGCCTGATCTTGCGTCATGCCTGTGAGATCGGGTACGGCAACCGGTTGAGGACCTTTGGAGATGACCACGGTGATAGGTGAGCCTGCCGGAAGTGGCTCGCCTGCACCGGGTTCGGTGCGAATCACGAGGCCTGCCGGCTGTTCGTCGGAGTACTCATACTGAAACTCGGGGAGGAGTCCTTCGTTGCCAAGGAGGAATCCGACGTCACCCTCGGAGCGGCCGGGCAACTGGGCGGGGATCGTGATGATCGCCGGCCCGTCGGAGACCGTGATAGTCACCACCGTATCCGGGGCGTATTTCTCCCCGGGAGCCGGATCCTGGTCGATCACCTGGCCCTTTGGCGCCGTCGGATCGGGTCTCCTGATGGTCTTCACGATGAATTTGTTCTGGGTGATGAGGTCGATGGCGACCGCCTCCGACTCACCGACCAGGGGAGGAACGGGGGAGGCCTTTGGACCGATCGAAATGAGCACTTTCACCAGGGAACCGGGGTCCTTTTCGGTGAAAGCCGGAGGGTCCGTTCCGACGACCATGTCCTTGGGAACAGACGAGCTCTCGGTGTTCTTCGGGATGGCCGTGAATCCTGCTTTCTGGACCTCGATCATGGCGTCGGACAGCGTTCGCCCTGCGACGTCGGGCACCGACACGGTGATCGGTTCCGGTGGTGCGGAAGGAAGTTGCTGGAGGAGGAGAAAGATCCCCACGCCGAGTGCAACCAGCAGGGCGAATGCAGTGATGACGAACGGCAACTGGCTTCGCGGACCCCGGTCCTGCTGGACTTGTCGGTAGACACCGTCGGGTGAAGAGGTTGCAGGGGGAAGACCGACCGGAGGCATCATCTGGGTCGGAGCGTTCGAGGAGACGGCACCGGGTGTTTCCCCCCTGAGAAACAGCAGCAGATCTTGTCGGATCTCCTCCGCTGTTTGGTAGCGGGTATCCGGGTTCTTGTCGAGAGCGTGGAGGACGATGCGGTCCAGGTCCGGTGATACGTCCGGGTTGACGGCCGAAGGTGCGGACACGGCGGTCGAGACGTGCTGATAGGCGACCGATACGGGAGACTCACCCGAGAATGGGGGGTGTCCTGCAAGCATCTCGTACAACACCACGCCGAGCGAGTAGAGATCGGACCGTTCGTCGGCAGGGACGCCTTGCGCCTGTTCTGGAGAGAAGTAGGTGGCGGTCCCGATCACCGCTCCGGTTTTTGTCAGCTCCGACGAGTCGTCCCAGGCGCGGGCAATCCCGAAATCGGTCACTTTCACCGTCCCATCCCCGGTGAGCATGATGTTGCCCGGCTTGATGTCGCGATGAACGACACCGGCACGGTGCGCGACCGAGAGTGCTGCAGCAACCTCCGATGCGATCTCGACGGCTCGGCGGGGAAGGAGAGGTCCTTCCGCCTTGAGGACGTCGCGAACGGATCGTCCGTCGACCAGTTCCATGACGATGAAATACGTCCCGGCCTCCTGGCCCCAGTCGAAGATCCCGACGATATTGGGATGGCTCAGGTTGGCGGCCGCCTGTGCCTCCCTGCGAAAGCGCCGAACGAACGCCTCGTCGGTTGCGTATTGGGAATGGAGCATCTTGACCGCAACCCTGCGGCCGAGGAGGGTATCTCGGGCTTCGAACACGTCTGCCATGCCGCCTCTCGCCAGGTGCGAGAGGAGTTCATAGCGGTCGGCCAGGACGGTGTGTTCCATCGTTCGTAGATTGTAGGGCCGACCGGGTCAGGTGCGACCCTGGAGCCAGAAGTCGAGGATCTTCTGCGCGATGGGCGCGGCGACCGAACCGCCGGTGGCGTTCTCTCCGGCACCCTCCACGAGCACGGCAAGTGCGATGGTCGGGCTGTCGACGGGGGCAAAGGCGATGAACCAGACGTCGGGCGATCCCGATGAGGTCTCGGCGGTGCCCGTCTTGCCGGCCACGCGGACGTTTGGAACGGTCGCCCTGGTACCGGTGCCGGAGGCGACGACCCCCTCCATCAGTTGGGCAACGATCGTGGCGGTTGCGGACGAAACGGTGCGGGACAGGAGTTTCGGGGTACGTTCGACGACGGTCGTTCCGGACGCGTCGACGACACGGCTGACGAGGTAGGGCTGCATCAGGAGGCCGTTGTTGGCGATGGCGGCGGAAACCATCGCCATCTCGAGCGGTGTCGCCCGGACATCACGCTGCCCGATGGCGCTCTGGGCGAGTGCAGGACCGTCGAGGTCCGCCGGATCAGGGAAGAAAGATGCCTGCACGGGTAACTCGAACACCGGTGCTGTGTCAAAGCCGAAGGACATGGCGGTATCGGCGAGTGTTGCCGCTCCGAGGTCGAGGCCGAGCATCGCGAAGATCGTGTTGCACGATCTTCGAAAGGCGATGTCGAGGGTGACGTGCGTTCCGTCTACGCACGGGCCCCGCTCGTAGTTGCGGATCGCACTCGTAGAACCGGGAAGGGGAAATTCGGTCGGGTCGAGAAAGTCGGTGTCGGGACCGGCGACACCATTCTCGATCGCCGAAGCGGCAACGATGACCTTGAACGTCGATCCGGGAGGGTAGGTCCGTCCGATGGCACGGTTGGCCAGCGGTTCGTCCGGATCGTCGAGAAGGAGGCTGCGCAACCTGGCCGCGTCGGGCGCGAGCATCGCTTCTGGATCGAATGAAGGTGTCGACACCATGGCGAGGACGGCGCCCGTCGAGGGATCGATGGCAACCACCGAGCCTTTACGTTCACCGAGTGCCTCGAACGCTGTCTTCTGGAGGCCGTCGTCGAGTGTGAGTTGCAGGCTCTTGGGGCGGAGATCTTTGCCCATCAGAGCGGTGATCACGTCCGAGAGAGTGAGGTCGCGTCGCGATCGGAGATCTCCCGCGTAGACGCGTTCGAGGCCCTCGTCTCCAAAGAGAAGCGACGAGTATCCGACGAGCTGTGCGAAAGCGGGTCCCTCGGGATACGTTCGGGTGAACCGGGAGGGGTCGTTCGGATTGGCGATCGAACGGGCGAGAACCGTGCCGTCAGCGGTGACGATCAGGCCGCGTTCCTTACCGGTGATGCTTGCAGCGACCCTCGAGTTCAAGGGATTGTCCCGATATCGGGAGGTGTCGATCGCCTGGATGTAGGTCACGTTCAAGATCAGGAGAGCAAACGCGACGAACAGGACCGCTGCGACGCGACGGATCGGCCCGTTCATGTCTGTTCCTCGTGGGAGACGCGGGCGAGGAGCGCCAGGATCAGGAAGTTCGCCACCAGGGACGAGCCTCCGTAGGACATGAATGGCAAGGTGATGCCGGTGAGGGGAAGCAGTCTGGTGACTCCGGCGATGATCAGGAACGCCTGCAACCCGAGGACGAACGACAGCCCGAAGGCGAGGAGCTTGCGGAACAGGTCCCGCGATCGAAGTGCCACACCGAATCCGACGGCGACGAGCAGTGCGAAGATCGAAATGACGGCGACGCTTCCGGCGAGGCCCAACTCTTCACCGATCGCCGAGAAGATGAAGTCGGTCCTTGCGGCGGGAATTCGATCCGGCGTGCCGACGCCGAGTCCTGATCCGGAGAGACTGCCGGACCCGAGGGCAAACAGGCTCTGGAGTATTTGGTAGCCGGTGTCGGTCGGATCTGCAAAAGGGCGGAGCCAGGCGGAGATGCGCCGGGCGACGTATGGGAGAGCAATTGCAGCCCCGGCCGCTCCGATGAGGAAGAGTGACCCGCCGGTCGTGAGATAGGCCTTGCGGTTGGTGGCCACGTACAGCATCGAGATGAAGACGGCGAAGAGAAGCAGTGACGCACCGAGATCCCGTTGGAAGACGAGGATTCCGAAGCTGGCGACCCATGCGAGGAGCAACGGGATGAGATGTCGCGGTTCCGGAATCGTGAATCTTCCGAGCCGACGGGTCGATGCCGCCAGCGCCGGACGGCGCTCCGAAAGGTAGGAGGCGAGGAAGATGACCAGGACGATCTTGGCGATCTCTCCCGGTTGGAAGTTGAGGGTGAGCGGTCCGACGACGAGCGTTGTCCAGAGGCGCGATCCGCCTGCAACGACTCCGCGAACGGGAAAGCCCCAATCGGTCGGCAGCATCGGTAGCAGTAGAAGACCGATGGAGATCGTGAGAGACGTGTAACGGTATCGACGCAAAGGGGCGATGCCGGTGCGCCGGACGGCGAACAGCAGCAGGGTGGCGAGGCCGGCGGCGATCAGCAGCCACCAGCGCTGGAGTGCGGCGAACCTCGGACTGATTCGGTACACCTCGACGAATCCGAGGGCGGTGAGGATGGCCGCAAGGGGGAGGAGGAACGGACTCGCTCCAGCCGACCAGCGCCGGATGGCGATGTGGAGAGAACCGAACGAGACGGCGAAGACGACGAAGGTCAGCGCGACTTGAGCATCGATACCGCCGCCCTGAGCCAGGTTGACCAGGCCGACTCCCATCGAGGCGATGACCGTCGCTCCGAGGAGGAGGGCGGCCTCGGCATCCCGGTTCACGGCCGTGTGTCGACGACTACGACGGTGACGTTGTCGTAGCCGCCGGCCGCATTGGCAGCTTCGATCAGGCTCCACACCGCCTGATCTGGTGTCCCGTCTGCCAGCCTTGCTGCGATGTCGTCATCGGTGATCATCGAACTGAGCCCGTCGGTGCAGAGCAGCAATCGATCACCTGGTTGAAGATCTTCGGTGAGCACATCAACTTCCACGGTTCTGGAGAGGCCGAGGGCGCGCGTCAACATGCTGCGCTGTGGATGGCGTGCGACGTCCTCCGGCCTGATCTTGCCTGCCGCCAGGTATTCGGCGACAACGGAGTGGTCGGTGGTGAGTTGGCGGAGCACGCCTGTACGGAGGAGATAGGCACGGCTGTCTCCCACATGCCCGATGGAGACACTGCCGTTCGGGTCGAGTTCGGCGATCGTGAGAGTGGTGCCCATGCCGGCGAGGCGCCGATTCTCCTCGGCAGCGTCGACGATCGCGTCATTCGCCGCTGCGATTCGTTCCTCGACACTGCCGCTTGTTCCAATGGCGACGTCGATGGCTTTGGACGAAGCGATTTCACCGGCGACGTGGCCGCCCATACCGTCGGCGACGGCGAAGACCGACCGAGTGTCGGAACTGCCGCTCGTCTGAGGATAGAGGTGATCTTCGTTGTTCGTGCGCACTCGCCCCTGGTGAGTTCCGCTTGCCCAGGTGAAGGTCATCGCACCTCCATGACCGTGTTGCCGACTTGGATGGCGTCGCCTTTCGTAAGGGTGAGCGGTGTTCCCACCCTTCTTCCGTTCACGTAGGTTCCGTTCGTGCTTCCGAGGTCATGCACGACGATACCTTCGGGCCGCCGGATCAGTCGAAGATGGAACTCGGACGCATACGCGTCTTCGAGGACGACATCTGCCTGCGGACTCCTCCCAAGCACGATGGACCCATGAACGGCGATCCGTTCACCGGCTTGAGAGTCCGATCGAACGATGACGACTTCTTCGCCGGGACGTGCCCGAGTGCGCCATCCTTCGGTCCCGCCCAGGTGGGCGGCAACGGCCCGCGCCACCTGCCACACGAATAGATAGACGAACGCGAGAAAGATGAGCTTGAGGAGTGTGAGCAGCAGTGCCGGCACCTGTTCCTCCCTGGTGACCGTCGAACAATACCTGTCATGAGGACAACCCGGTGCGTGCTCGCGAAAGCACCGAGCCCATCTCGACCCGTTGTCATGGTGTTCGAAGGTCGAACGTGGCCGGACCGAAAGACACGACGGCGCCATCATCGATGGAGACCGGTATCGTGATCGTGCCGCCGTCCACGGAGGTCCCGTTGGCGGAGTCTAGGTCGTTGATCCAGATGCGACCTCCTTCTCGCCAGATGAGCGCATGAAGACGACTGATCTCGGCATCAGCGATCGAGACGTCACAATCCTCAGACCGGCCGACGAGCACCCTGTTGTAGATCAGCTGATACGGCGCGCCCGACTGCGGTACGAGACGTCCCCAGGGGGGACGCGGTCCCGGCGCTCGCTCTGATCTGCAGGAGATCTCGGTTCTGGCCATCTGATCCGAGTGCTCGATGAGGACGCCGGCGGGCCCGTTGAGACGCCAGCCGCGTTCCATTGCCGTCTCTTCGAGGAGGTGTTCGAGGTGGCGAGGAAGCGCGTCGGGCACCGTTTGGGCAGTGTGAACGGTGAGGACATAGCGGTTCGGGATGGCCGGCCCGGCCGGTTCCTGCTCGATCGCGAGATCGGCCTCCCGGAGGAGGCGAATCCCAAACTCGGAAGGGTGCAGGGGACCTCCGAACATCGCACCCGCGAGGCCGTCGACGAGGCGTTCGATGCGCCGTTCCACGTTACGAGCGGTTCCCATCGTGCCATTGTATTCACGGTCTCGCAGGACCCTATGGGCCGGTGTAGTCGCTGTGTCTCGTAGGGAAGAGGCATTCGGCACCGTGCTACGATGTCGTGCCCGGGCGAGTGGCGGAATTGGCAGACGCGCAGGCTTCAGGTGCCTGTGAGCTTACGCTCGTGGGGGTTCAAGTCCCCCCTCGCCCACGACGTGTTCCCTAACACCGCCCAACGACGGCGTGGACGTCGACGCACCGCCGTAATTCTGAGCATCGTGACCGCGGTTGTCCTTGTGTTCCTGGCAGCCGGTCGGTTGCGCAGCGACACGCGTGCCTCGATCGCCTATCTCGTGGAGGCAAACGCGACGGTTACGGGCTACAGGGACTTGGCTCAGCGGTTCCAGGGGCAGATCTTGACGAGGTTGGCGGTGGCCCAGCGCGAGGACATCCAGCTGCTGATGGACCAGTACGTGGCGGATGCAGCCGGTGAGGCCGCCGGGTTGCGGAGAATGAGTGAACCGGCGTCGATCGCGGCGGCCGCAGCGGCCCTCGACCTGGCGCTGACCTCCTGGGAAGAGGGATTGCAGTCGTTTACGCAGGGCCTGTTTGCAGTCGTGGACCAGCCGGACACCGAGACATCGGTCGAGGAGCTATCGATGGCGTTGGCCGAATTGCAGGTGGGTGACCTGGCCTACGCGCGATTCCTGGATGCGGTGGAGGAGCTGGGAACCAGGATCGACTTGCCCGTCGAGTTCCCTGAAGTCGTGTTTCTCCCCCCGCGACTGGGGGCACTTCGTCACGTGACAGGAATCGTTGCCGTCGTGAAGGATGCACGAGGCATGGCGTTGCGACGCGACCTCGAGATCTCGGCAGTGAAACTCGAACCACAAGAGGTGGGGACCGATGACAACGGCGACCTGATCCTTCCGGCCACGGAGTCGCTGCTCCTGCGAACGAGTGTCGGCAACCTGGGAAACCAGAACGAAAGAAACATCCGGGTGTCGGTCACGTTGCAGAGCTCTGACGGTTCGATCTTGTACCAGGAAACGACTGATCTGGAAGGTCTCGCCCCGAGAGGCTCGACGACGGTGGACTTCTCCGCTCTGCCGGTGACTGCAGGGGAGCGCTATACGATCCTGGTCGCCGTTACGGTGCTCCCGAGCGATGTGGACACGAGCAACAACGTCCGTCAGATCAAGATTCGTGTGAACGAACCGTCCTGAGTGTCGAGCTCTCGGTTGTCAGCTCTCGGTCATCGGTGGTTGACGCAGTGCCATCTTGTTGGGAACGCTTCGACGGTCGGCTGCTGGCTGCTGACGGGAATATCGGCTGTCGCTTCAGCTTGCGCCGTTAGCATCTGATCCATGATCGACCCGGTGATCCTTCGTGAAGATCCAGATCGTCTCAGGCGCTCGCTTGTACGACGAGGCGTGGAGCTGAGTGTCGACGAACTCGTCGACCTCGATCGCCGCAAGCGGTCGTTGCGCGCCGAGGCGGAGCAGGCTCGCGCGAAACAGAAGGAGATAGGCAAAGAGATCTCTCGTCTCCAGGGGGAAGCGAAGCAGATTGCCATCAGCCAGGCGAAGGCACTCGCCGACGAGTACCAGCGGCTGCTCGCCTTGGCCGACGAGGCGGACGAGCAATTCACCGAGTTGTGGGTGAAGGTCCCGAACCTGGCACACGACTCCGTGCCCGAGGGCTTCACCGACGAGGATGCCGTAGAAGTCAAGCGCTGGGGGAAGCCTCGCGACTTCGACTTCGACCCACTGGATCATCAGGCCTTGGGCGAGGCACTCGGATTGATCGACGTCGAACGTGGGGTTCGCACGTCGGGCGCCCGGTTTGGATATCTCAAGGGTCAGGCGGTCCTGCTCGAGATGGGCCTCGTTCGCTGGGCCATGGACCTCGCCGTCGCGGAGGGCTCGACCCTTATGGTGCCACCTGTGCTGGTTCGGGAGGAGGCGCTGTTCGGAACGGGGTTCTTCCCCGACGATTCGGAGCAGGTGTACGCCGTGGAGAAGGACCGCCTGTATCTTGTCGGGACGGCCGAAGTTCCTCTTGCCGCGTATCACGCCGACGAGATCCTCGATGAGGAGATGCTCCCGATTCGATACGCGGGTTTCTCGACGTGCTTCCGGCGCGAGGCGGGGACATACGGGAAAGACACGAGAGGGATCTTCCGGGTTCATCAGTTCGACAAACTGGAGATGTTCTCCTTCTGTCACCCCGATGCCTCCTGGGAGGAGCACGAACGACTTCTCACATTCGAGGAACGGATCGTGCAGGGTCTCGAACTCCCGTATCGCGTCGTCAACATCCCGGTCGGCGATCTCGGTGCGTCCGCGGCCAAGAAATATGACATCGAGGCCTGGTTCCCGTCGATGGGGCGGTATCGGGAAGTCACCTCGTGTTCGAACACGACGGACTTCCAGTCACGGCGGCTGAAGATCCGTTTCCGATCCGAAGCGGGGAATCAACTGGTGCACACCCTCAACGGCACGGTCGTTGCGGTGGGACGAACCATCCTCGCGATTCTCGAGAACCATCAGCAGGCAGACGGAACGGTGAAGGTGCCTGCCGCGATCCGTCCATACGTGGGTTTCGACGTGATCGGGTCGTGACCGACGAGATCTTCTCGCGGATCGCTGGACGGTACGACGTTCTCAATCGTGTGCTGTCGTTCGGTCGTGAGCAGGCATGGCGGCGCGGAGGTGCCCGCTATCTGCCGGACGGCCGTGTTCTCGACCTTGGGGCGGGCACGGGCGCCGCGATGCCCGTATTCGGAGACCGTCAGGTCGTGGCGGTCGACCCGGTATTGGAGATGCTGGCGCTGAATACGGCTCAGGCCAAAGTGGTGGCGGTGGGAGAGGCGCTGCCCTTCGGTGATGGGACCTTTGATGGAGTGTTCTCCGCCTATGTGTTTCGCAACTTGACGTCGGTCTCCGACACACTGCGGGAAGTGGCTCGCGTGCTGCGTCCCGGTGGAGTGCTCGTGGTGATCGGCCTGGGGCGGCCAAAGGGACGACGTTCGGCGACGATTCATCGTATGGGAACGTCGGTGGTCCTGCCTACGATCGGTGTGCTCGCCGGGGCCAGGGACGAGTACACGTATCTGCACCGCTCCCTGGACAAGCTGCCACCACCTGAAGAGTTGTTCTCCGAAAGCCCGCTGGACCTGGAACGGGTGTGGCGGATGGGACCGCTCGGATTCGTCTACGGCGCGGTGCTGAGGAAGTAGGCAGGGGGCATTAGGCGGCTGGGATCAGAGATCGCTCTGGAGCAGACCGTACTCCAGCAGGTCGGTCACGCGCCCTTGCTTCACGATGGCGTCGCGTCGGCGGCCTTCGAGCCGGTAGCCGCACTTTTCCAGGACGCGTGCCGACGCCGGGTTCCATCCGAAGACGGTTGCATACAGTCGGCTGACGTCAAAGGTGTCGAACAAGTAACGCGTGAATCGGCGCAGCGCGTCGGTCGCGATACCGCGTCCCCAGACGCCGGGGGTGAGCCAGTACCCGACGTTCGCAACGTGTCTCTGTTCACCCGATAGAAGGTGGGCGCCGATACCTCCGACGGGGGCCGAGTCCACGACGATGGTGAAGCTGAACGGCGGGTCCCCTTCTCGAGAGCATTTGGTGATCCAGTCTTCGGCGTCGTCGATCGTGTAGGGATGAGGGAAGATGTCAGTCATGTTGCGCCAGATGCGCCGGTCGTCGGCGAGTGTGGCAAGCGTGTCCCGATCGCCGCTCCGCCAGGGCCTCAGGGTGCAGGATCCTGCGTCGAGTTCCATCCGACCAGATTACCGGGCGCCACGATGTGCTCCCGTGTGGGCCGACACCGGTGAGCACAAAGGTGATCGTGCCCCTGCCGTCGACCGCCGGTCCCTCGGCGCTTTCCGGGTCGTTGGCTCCGGTCAGGCGACCCTGCGGCACCCAGGGCGGCCCGCTTAGGGCTGCTTCCTTCCGGACCTGACCCGGTTCACGGTGCCCTGCCGCGCAGGACCCAACGTTCAACACCACGTGCCCGGTGCTGCCCGAAAGACAGATGGCCTCGGGCAGGGTATTCGGCCCCGCATGGAGAGGGTTTCGGGTTCAGGGCACCCCTAGCGCCCCACCTAGCACGATCACTAGGGATGCTAATCGAGTCTCGAGTGTGCTCGGCGCTGCAGGATGGCCTCCAATCGCGCGAGTACACGCTCATCGACCTTGGGTCGTTCCTCGTCGAGCCCACTTCACCCTGATGAGGAAGAAGAACGCGGCCTGTCGAGGCGGGCCTCCAGCGGAGGGAGAGGGATTCGAACCCTCGAGGGCGTGGTAGCGCCCTACGGCATTTCGAGTGCCGCGCACTAGGCCGGACTATGCGATCCCTCCGGCAGCCGGAGATTGTACCGTTACGACACATGGTTCCATCCTCTGTGAGAATGAGCGCATGATTCGCTCTGAAGCAGGACGGCTCCGTACGGTCATCGTCCATCGGCCAGGCCTCGAATTGGAGCGGCTGACTCCTTCGAACAAGGACGAGTTGCTCTTCGACGAGCTGATCTGGGTGGAGAAGGCCCAGGATGAACACGACGCCTTTGTTGCGACCCTGACCATCGCAGGGGTCGATGTCCTCTACCTGACGGGCCTCCTCGAAGCGGTCCTGACTGATGGCAACATCGCTGAAGCGTTCATTTCGGAGCAGATCGGCGATGACCTGTGCGGTCGGCGGCTGGCAGGCAGGGTGAGGGGATTCCTGGCCGACCTGGACACCGATGCCTTGGTGGACCATCTCATCGGGGGTGTGACCTTCGGAGACGTCGGGAAGGCCGATGGCCTGGTCGCCGCGTTGCATGGACCCGACGACTTCGTACTTGCCCCGATCCCCAACGCCGTATTCATGCGGGATTCTTCCGTGTGGGTCGGAAACGGGGTGATCTTGAGTCCGATGAATCGTATCGTCAGGCGGCGAGAGACTGCGTTGCTGAAACTCGTGTATCGGCATCATCCACGGTTTGCCGGGGCGCCGATCTGGTTCGGAGACCGGCCGGGGGACCACTTCCCCGCATCGGTCGAAGGTGGCGACATCCTCGTTGTGGGAGAGCGAGGTCTGGCGGTCGGCATATCGGAACGAACATCCCCGTCGGGGGCCGGCGCCATGATCGCCAGACTGTTCGAAGAGGACGTCGTGGATCGGGTCGTGGCGGTGGAGCTGCCACAGGGAAGAGCAACGATGCATCTCGACACGGTCGTAACCATGGTCGATGGCGAGACCGTCGTGATATACCCGAGGATCCTGGCCCGTGTTCGGTGTTTCAGAGTGACTCCAGGGCCGGACGGTTACCCGAAGGCCCGGGAGGTCGCCGGTCTGGCCGACGGGCTCGCATGGGCCGCGGGCATCTCCGGAATGCGAGTGATCGAACCGACGCTGAGGAAGGCGGAGGCCGACCGTGAGCAGTGGAACGATGCCAACAACACTCTCGCGATTGCTCCGGGCGAGGTCGTCGCGTATGAGCGCAATGTGGTGACCAACCGGATTCTCGAAGACGCAGGCGTGACCGTGCACCGCATTCCTTCCTATGAACTGCCACGAGGGAGGGGTGGACCAAGATGCATGACGTGTCCGGTGGACAGAGAACCCATGTCGGAGTGAGTGGGTGCTGAGATTGAACCACCGGGGAAGGAGAGGTGCGTCATGCGCCGGGTGATGGTCGTGGTGCTCGCTCTGGTGGGAGCGAGTTGCGTGACAGGACCGACTGTTCTGTCGGCCACGACAACGATGGTTTCGAGATCGGTTCCACCCTCTGCGCCGCCCGAGCCGACCTCGTCGACCCCGCTCCAGCCGACTCCGACGAGTGTTCCTGACGACAGACACGTAACGGTCTATTTCCTGTTGGATGACGTGGGTGAGGTCAACCGCCCCGGTCCATCGCTCGTGCCTGTCGATCGGATCGCCTCGGATGACGGCCTCGCCTCGGCCTTGGATGTCCTGCTCGAGGGACCGATGGGGGAGGAACGTGAGGCGGTGCCTGCGATGAGTTCCGCGGTTCCGACCGGAACCGAGCTCCTCGGTGTCTCGGTTGTCGACGGAGTGGCCACGGTCGACCTGTCGGCAGGATTCGGGTTGGGTGGCGGGTCCTTCTCGGTGATGGGCAGGCTTGCTCAGGTTGTGTTCACCGCGACCAGATACGGGGATGTCGACTCGGTGACGTTCAGACTCGACGGTGAACCGGTCACCACTTTCTCTGGTGAGGGTCTCGACCTGGAGGGAGCGCAGACTCGGGCGGACTATCTGGATTTCGTCCCGACGATCTTCGTGGATCATCCCACCTACGGGGGCGTCTTGGGGAATCCCGCCCATCTCGAAGGGATGGCCGCCGTGTTCGAAGCAACGTTTCAAGCAGCAATCACGGACGCGGATGGACTGATCATCGTGGAGCCGCCACATCTGATGACGACAAGCGGGGTGGGCTGGGGAACGTTCGACGCGGCGATCCCATATGACGTGGACGAAGCGCAGTGGGGAAGCCTGATCGTGTGGGAGGACTCCGCGCGAGACGGTTCCCAGATCGACGTTCGCGAGTACCCCGTGTGGCTTACATCCGCTCCGTAGGAAGCTCGTCTTCTTCCCGGCGAGGCCATAGGGCCGGGCGTCGGGGGAGGTAGCGTCGGCCAAGGTTGGGGAGGGTACAGAAGACTGCCGACAACCAGAAGACCCGGTACTCGTGAGGGTCTTCTGGTCGATCTATCGGCGTCTGCTTCCGCCCCGAGATCTTGGCGCACTGCCAGTAGCGATGCCCGATATGGCATACGTGAGTTCGCGAGCGAAGCGGGCCCCGGTCAGCGGCGTGAGCGGAAGAATCCTGACAGCAAGGCTGCACTCTCATCGGCCATGACTCCCGCCACGAGTTCGCATCGATGGTTGAGGCGGGCATCCTGAGGGATGTTGTAGAGGCTCCATGCCGCTCCTGCCTTCGCGTCGGGGGCGCCGTAGACGATACGGTCGAGTCTGGCCCACACAGCGGCGCCGGCGCACATCGGACACGGTTCCATCGTCACGACGAGCGTGTACCCGTTCAGACGCCAGTCGCCCAGCTCCCGTGCCACCGCCGAGATGACCAGCATCTCGGCGTGGGCGGTCGGATCGGATCGCTGAACCGTGTGGTTGTGGTTCGCGGCGACGATTTCGCCTGCCGAGTCGATGATGACTGCTCCGACCGGGACGTCACCATGCACCGTTGCCTTGGAGGCTTCCGAGAGGGCGGCCTGCATCGCCGTGTCGAATTCCGTGTGGCTCATCATCCCTACACTATGGGAACTCCGGAGGGATCGCATAGTCTGGCCTAGTGCGCACGCCTGGAAAGCGTGTAGGGGGTTCACGCTCCCTCGAGGGTTCAAATCCCTCTCCCTCCGCAAAGAAGCCAGGCGGTCGCCTCGTGCCTAGTACTTTGTACGAAGGCGGTGGCATCACCGCCTCGTTGGAGGGATGGCCGAGTGGTCGAAGGCGGCAGTCTTGAAAACTGCTGGGCTCCAATCGGGGTCCCGTGGGTTCGAATCCCACTCCCTCCGCGACTGACGAGAGCGGAGCCGAGATGATCATGCGTATGTGGCGTGGCTGGACCCGACCCGCGGATCGGGAGGCGTACGCCGAGTACATCTTGGGGAGCGGCATCGTCGAGTACAAGGCGACCCCGGGCAACAAGGGCGCCTATCTGGTGAGCCGGCCTGACGGTGACCGAGTGGAGTTCCTGACCGTCAGCTTCTGGGACTCGTACGACGCCATCCGGGCGTTCGCCGGGCCTGACATCGACCAGGCCGTGTTCTATCCCGAGGACGACCGCTACCTCGTCGACCGGGAGACGACGGTCACGCACTTCACCGTGCACTGATCGGGTCTATCGAACTGCCTCAGTAAGGCGCCGCGCCGCCTCTTCGATGGTCTCGGTCGGCGCCGCAATCGTCATCCTGGCGAACCCGGCACCCTCCCTTCCGAACCAGTGGCCCGGGCTCAGAGCGAGTCCGGCACCGGTGATCCACCCGGCGAGCTCCGGCACATCGAGACCGAGTGCCCGGAAATCGAGCCAGGCAAGATACGTCGCCTCCGGTTGGATGAGCCGGATGTCGTCGGGCAACTCTCGAGCGAGTAGCTCGAAGTTCTCACCGACGAGTTCGAGGAGTTCATCGACCCAGGGTCCCGCGGTGCGGTACGCGGTCTCGAAGGCGACCGTGGCGAACACGTTGTTCCGGGTGAGGTGGAACCGGGAGCTGTGTCGTCGGAATCGGTCCGACAGATCCCGATCGTCGGTGATGAGCAGCGTGTCGCAGATACCGGCGAGCCCGAAGGTCTTGATAGGGCCGTGCGTGGCCGCCCAGGACACGCCGGTTCCGGCGGCGGACACAGCGAAGGGCGTGAACCGGCTCTCCCCGAGCACCAGGTCGGCGTGGATCTCGTCGGCGATGACGACTACATCATTGGTGGCGCAGATCTCGGCGATGGATCGGAGTTCGGATTCCGTCCAGAGCCGTCCGACCGGGTTGTGCGGGTTGCAGAGGATGAGCAGCTTCGCATTCGGGTCGGCGGCCTTCGCTGCGAGGTCGTCGAGGTCCGTCCGATAGCGGCCGTCGTCGAGCGCGAGTGGGTTGCGAACGACCTGGCGGCCGGCGGACACGACGAGCGGTTTGAAGTCGGTGAACACCGGTGGCTGCAGGATCACGCCATTTCCCGGTTCGGTGAGCATGTCGATGAGCACACCGATGGAGGTGCCGACGCTCGGGCTGACCGATGTGGCGAGGTCGGCGCCGTCCCAGCCGTGGCGGGCACTCATCCAATCCCAGAAGGCACCGATGACACTGTCAGGTCTGGTCTCATATCCGTACCAGCCGACACGTGCCCGGTCTTCCATGGCGGCGACAATGTCTGGGGAGAGGGGAAGGTACGGTTCGGCGATCCAGAGTGGAAGCAGGTCGTCGGCCGTCCCGAAGAGTTGGGCGAGTCGTCGAGGGTTCGAGGTCAGTGCCCGTTCGGTCATCATCGGCGTGCCCTCCGGTTCGTTATGTCGGCCTCCGCCGATAGCGTCTTCGTACGATACCGTAGGCGCATGGAACCGCGTTGGTTGGATGACTTCTCGGAGGTGACGCCGCGTTTCGGCAGGGCGGTGCGGATCATCGCGCTCGTCCTGGTCATCGCCTTGATCCTGCTGCTGGTCGTCTCGGCCGTGATCCGGGTGTCACGCCCATCGCCGCCGACGACACGGCCAGGGATCGTGGCGAGCACGTCCATCTCCGCCGGTCCGGTGTGGGTTTCCAACCAGGTACAGTTACCCGTACGTCCGGCATGGCCGGGCGAACCCGGAGAGGTGGCCGAGCGGTCGAAGGCGCTCGCCTGCTAAGCGAGTAGGGGGCTAATACTCCCTCGAGGGTTCAAATCCCTCCCTCTCCGCCATGAAACCCGGCTTCTGCCGGGCTTCTCACGTGAGTCCGACGAATGCCGCCGCGGCCTCGGCGATCCGAGTTGCGGTCTCCAGGGCGTCCTGCTCCACGTCCATCACCGAGTCGTCTGGACCAAGGTGTGCGCGGAGATCGATGTAGATCTTCAGCTTCGGCTCCGTTCCACTCGGCCGGATCAGCACTCTGGCGTCGCCGTCGAGGTCGAGAGCGACGAGAGGGGTCGCTCCCAGCCAGCGGGGCCTGCGGTCGGCTCCGACGTGGAAGTCCGTTGCTCGGAGCACTGTTCGGCCGTCGAGCTGATCGGGGACCCGCTCTTCGAGGAGCGCCATCGCCGCATCGATTTCGGCGATGCCTTCCGCTCCCGGGCGCACGATGCTCTTCTGTGTGCTCACCCACAAGCCATGGTGACGATAGAGGGTCTCCAGCCGGTCGAGCACCGTGATGCCCTCTGCATGACAGGCCGAGGCCAGATCCGCGAACACGACGCCTGCGCTGATGCCGTCCTTGTCCCGTACGGCGCGCCCCACCGAGTATCCGAGTGCCTCCTCATATCCGAAGGCAAAGCGGCCGGTGCCCGCCGCTTCGAGGTCGAGTGCAGCGTTCCAGATCCACTTGAAGCCGGTGAGCGTCTGATCGAAATAGGCACCGTGGCGTTGTGCAATTGAGGCGAGCATCGGTGAGGACACGATGCTCTCGATCACCATTGGGCGATGATCCGGTTCGGACCAGTGCTCGAGTACGTAGTCGGCCAACAGGCAGCCGATCTGATTGCCGGAGAGGCCGATCCAGGTTCCGTCGGAGGGAAGCGCGACGGCGAGACGATCGGCGTCCGGATCGTTGGAGAGGATGATGTCCGCGTCGGTGCGTTCCGCCAGGGCGATCGCGAGATCGAGAGCGCCGGGTTCCTCCGGGTTGGGGAAATGTGTAGTGGGAAAGCGCCCGTCGGGTTCGACCTGTTCGGGGACCGGGGTGACGCGGCGATAGCCGGCTCGGCGCATCGCCTCTTCGAAGAAGCGCCAGCCCACACCGTGCATCGGCGTGTAGACGATGCGCAGTTCCTGTTCCGCCTGTGCGTCACCACGAACCTCCTCGAGATCTGTCAGGTAACGATCGAGGAGATCGTCTGAAATGCGCCCGACGCCGTGCGCGTGGAACGGGTCGTCGTGACGGGGCACCTCGACGGCAGGCCCGACCCGGTCGATCGATTCGGCGATCTCCGTGTCGGTCGGCGGCACGATCTGCACGGCGTTGGGTGCGTACACCTTGTAGCCGTTGTAGTCGGCCGGGTTGTGGCTGGCGGTGATGATGATCCCGGCTTGAGCGCCGAGCACTCGCGCGGCGTATGCGACGATCGGAGTAGCGACCGGGGCGTCGAAGTATCGCACCGGGATCCCGGCTGCAGCCAGGACGGCGATCGTGTCTTCGAGGAACTGTGGGCTGGAGAGTCGAGCGTCCCTGCCGACGACGACCAGACCCGGGTTCTTGGCGAGGACGTGGTCTGCGACGCCACGGGTTGCCCGGATGATGACGGCGCGGTTCATCCGGTTGGAGCCGGCGCCGACGATGCCTCGCAGGCCGGCCGTGCCGAATTCGAGAGTGCCGTGCATGCGATCGGCGAGGTCGTCGAAGTCGCCGGAGTCGATCACCGCCTGAAGTTCCTTGCGGGTCACCGGATCAGGGTCACCGGCGATCCACGCGATGGCGGCATCGAGGGGATCCTTGATGGTGGTCATGGCCATAGCGTACTTCCCGCTCTTGTGACGCTCGCCTGGGACTATTCCCATGAAACGTCACGAGAACGGGAAGTTTCCGTTTTCGGTCGGTGCGACTACCTTTATGGGTGCTTCGAAAACATGCGCCCGTAGCTCAATTTGGATAGAGCGTCTGACTACGGATCAGAAGGTTGGGGGTTCGAGTCCCTCCGGGCGTGCTACCGAAATCCCTTGTGATCACAGGGGATTTCGTCTATTCGGCTGTGAGCGCCACAACGTCTGGTCCGCATTTGGTCCGCATTTGGTCCGCGAGAGCCTGACTCCGCACCGCATCCAATGCTGTCGCCAAGGCCTCCGAATCGGACGGAAACAGGTGCCCGTATCGGTCCATCGTCACCGAGATCGACGAATGACCAAGGTGAACCTGGATGGCCTTCGGGTGCGCTCCCTGGGCGATGAGCAAAGATGCGCACGTGTGTCTCAAGTCGTGAATCCGGAGTCCATCGGGGAGACCCGCGCCAGCCACCGCCTTGTACCAGACCTGGCGACGGAAGTTGGAGTTGCGGAGTGGCTGTCCTTGCAGCGACGTGAAGACCAGCGCATCGGGATGCTCGTCCACCCGGTGAGCGAGGTGTTCAGCCAAGAGGTCACGGAGGAAGTTGGGGACCACGATCATCCGCGTGCGGTACGTCTTTGTGGAGCCAAAGAGAATCTTGCCCTGGGCCTCCGACAAGGACTCGGCTACCTCGATGCGTGATCTCAGTAGTTGGCACCGCTTGCGACGTAGCGCTGCCGCCTCACCCCATCGGAGTCCCCCGTAGGCCAGCAGATACACAAGCGTGGCATAGGGCTCCCGAATCTCGAGCGCAAGACGCTCAACTTCCTCGGCCGACAAGAAGAGCATCTCAGGATCGGCCTGGCGGGCGACTTTCACCCCAGTCACAGGGTTGGCGACCAGGTAGCCGGCTTCAACGGCCAGCTTGAGCATGCTGTTGAGCACCTGCCGAGCCTGTCGCACCCCAGAGTGGCCGAGACCAGAGGCCTGGAGATCGGCCACCCATTCCTCGACCGCCATACGGTCGACGTGACGCAGCCCGAAACCTCCGAAGGTGGGCAGCACATGAGCGCGCAGGTTGGACTCGTAGCCGACAAGGGTCTTCGGCTTGAG
>BDSU01000040.1 GCA_002897675.1 bacterium BMS3Abin02
AGCGCCTCCAAAAGCTCTTCCCTGTGGGGCGTGGTCTCTTCCACAAGGCAACGCAGTTCATCCACGCGGTCGATGGCATCAGTTTCGAAATCGCCTCGGGTGAGAGTCTGGGTCTGGTGGGGGAGTCCGGCTCCGGGAAGACGACGACCGGGCGCATCCTCGCCCGCCTCGACGCCCCCACGGGCGGAGATATCCTGCTGCAAGACGGCGAGGAGATGCTCAATGTCTCCGACATCGGCAGGGATGGCATGAAACGGTTCCGCCGCAGGGTACAGATGATCTTCCAGGATCCCTACGAGTCCATGAACCCCCGACGGACGATCTTCGACACGATCGCTGAGCCCCTCCAAGTGCAAGGCATCGGTCGTCTCCCGGAGCGGGAGCACCGCGTGGCCGAACTGCTGGAGATGGTCGGGCTCACTCCGGCAGGCACGTTCTTGTTCCGGTATCCGCACGAACTCTCCGGCGGCCAGCGCCAACGGGTCGCCATCGCGCGCGCCCTCGTGATCGATCCTGCATTCGTGGTGGCCGACGAACCGACGTCGATGCTCGACGTGAGCATCCGAATCTCCATCATGGACATCATGCTTCGTCTCGCGAGCGAGTTCGGAGTCTCCTACCTCTACATCACCCATGACCTCGCCGTTGCCCGCTACATGTGCGATCGAATCGCGGTGATGTACCTCGGCAAGATCGTCGAAATCGCCAGAACGGAAGAGCTGCTCACCAACGCGCTCCACCCCTACACCAGAGCGCTTCTCTCCGCCGTTCCCGTACCCGATCCCAGCTACGAACGGCCGGACGTCGAGATCGAAGGCGGCATCACCAAGGCCATCGATCCTCCTCCGCTCTGCCGGTTCATCGAACGTTGCCGATGGGCCACCGAACACTGCCGCACCAACCCTCATCCCGAGCTCGTCGAAACGAGCCCGGAGCATTTCGTCGCGTGCTACGTCGTGGAGCAGGCACACTGATTCTCACCATCCCGAATCTGATCTCGACGATGCGTCTGCTCGGAGTCGGCCTCTTTGCCTGGCTCGCTTTCGCCCGAGGCGAATCGGCCGCGGCAGGATGGCTGCTCCTTCTGATCGGCTGGTCCGACTGGATCGACGGCTACCTTGCCAGACGTCTGAACCAGGTGAGCGAACTCGGCAAGGTACTGGACCCGCTTGCCGACCGACTCGCCATCGCCACCGCAGTGATCGGCGGCATGTTCGTCGACGTGATTCCCCTCAGTCTCGGCATCGCGATCGCGTTACGAGAGGTACTCGTCGGAGTAGGTGCGTTGTTCCTCGCAGGGCACGGCAGGAGGATCGATGTTCGCCCGCTCGGAAAGCTCGCCACCTTCATCCTCTACGGAGCGATTCCCGCCTTCTACGTCTCGCACGGTACGTTGCTCCCGAGCCTGTTCGCCGGGATCGCATGGAGCTTCGGTGTGGTCGGGTTGGTTCTGTACTGGTGGGTGGGCGTCCTCTACGTCGGAGATGCACGCCGGGCGCTGTAAACTGCCGCGGAGGAACAGGAGGCGGAGCCGCATGCAGGTTGCAGAAGACAGGCGCTACACCCAAGAGCACGAGTGGACACTCCAGGAGCCGGACGGGAAGATCCGCATCGGTATCAGCGACTTCGCTCAGGATGCTCTCGGCGACGTGGTGTATGTGGAACTCCCCGAGGTGGGAACCGCGTATGCCAAGGGTGACTCGCTCTGCGAGGTCGAATCCACCAAATCGGTGTCCGACGTCTTCGCTCCGGTTTCGGGTACCGTCGTGGCCGTCAACGAGACACTCACCGATCACCCCGAGCTGATCAACACCGATCCCTACGGCGAAGGCTGGATAGCGCTCCTGGACCCGACTGATGCCGAAGAGACCGACGCCCTGCTCGATGCCGTTGCGTATGCGGAGCTGACGGCCCACGCTTGACGTCTGCCTGCAACGATTCGAGCACACCGAGGGTTGGGCAGGCGCTCGCCACCCGGTTTTCCCACAAGACCATGCCGGGCCGCCCTTGGGTCATTGCGCAGCCAGCATTCGTCGGCGGCTACGATACGGGTAATGCACTGTCCCAGTTGTCATGCCGAGATTCCCAATGATGCGGCGCAGTGTCCCGTCTGTGGAATCTCCATCGAGCACGAACCGACGATCACCTTCGTACCCGAGATGGCCGCATCGGTCTCGGAGGCAGAGGAAGCGACTCTTTCCGGAGGCTACATCCTCCTCGTCAAGCGCGGTCCGAGGGCGGGCATGGGATGGGTCCTCCAGCAAGGAACGACCACCGTCGGCCGCCATCCGGACTCGGCCATCTTCCTCGATGACATCACGGTTTCTCGCCATCACTGTCGACTGATTCTCGACCGTACCGATCTCACCGTCGAAGACTCCGGCTCGACCAACGGCACGTATGTGAACGGAGAACGGGTAGACAGGGCGGCGCTCGAGACGGGGGACGAGCTGATTGTCGGGAAGTTTCATCTCGTAGTGGCCAAGGGCAATGAGTGAAGGGGCGTCGATCGGCGAGGTGATCACCCTCCTCAAAGATGAGTTTCCCGACCTGACCGTATCGAAAGTGCGGTTTCTCGAAGGCCGAGGCTTGATCAATCCGAGACGCAGCACCTCGGGATACCGGTCCTTCTCCGACGAAGACGTGGCGCGACTTCGCTACATCCTCCAACAGCAGCGAGATCACTTCCTTCCCCTCAAGGTGATCAAGTCGAAGTTGACGATGTGGGAACGGGGCGAAGAGATGCCGATTCCCGCGCCGGGCGGTCCACCACCGGAGCAGCTCTTCCAACCCGCAGGGCAAGAGGTCGATCGCAATGAGCTTCGGCGAGTGACCGGATTGTCGTCACGACAACTGAGCGATTTGATCGACAGCCGAGTGGTGCGGCCGGAGGAGGGCAAACCTGAGCGCTACTCGGCCGAAGAGGTGGCGATCGCCACCCAGGCCCAAAGGCTGCTCGCCTACGGCCTCGAGGCTCGCCACTTGCGCCCCGTGCGTATCTCCAGCGAGCGAGATGCCGAACTGTTGGAGGCCCTCACGGCTGCACTGCTGCGCGCCAGGAGCCCGGAGGCGAGACAACGAGCCGCCGAAACGTTGGCGGGATGCGCAGATGCGATCGCAAAGATGCGAAGCGCCGCTCTCTCAGAGGAGCTGCGCGCACTCATGGCAGCGGACTAAGAGCCGAAGTCGCAGATCATGCACGCAACAACCCTCGACATCTCTCGTTCAGCTCCACGACGAACGTGCGCTCAGACATGCCTCCTCGACATCGCGGGAACGCCGGTACCGGCTCCGGGGCTCTAGATGCGGCGGATCACACTCGTCCTCCTGTCCATCGCCGCCATGGTCGCCTCTGCAACACCGGCGGTCGCAGCCGTACGCGATGTGCCCCCCCTGCCGATCTACGGTGCCTTTTCGGGAGCTCCACCGGACGTGACCGCCGAAGCGTGGATTCTCTACGACGACACCTTCGATCGCGTACTCGCAGAACACAATGCGGACGAGCGGCGCGCGATGGCGTCGACGACCAAGATCATGACTGCGCTCGTGGCTCTCGATCAGGGCAACCTCGATGACCTGATCCAGATCAGCGCTCGCGCCGCGGGAATCGGAGAGGCAGAGGCCGATCTCGTCGAAGGGGAGGAATGGACACTCAGAGACCTCCTCACCGCGATGCTGGTTCGATCGGCCAACGATGCGGCCGTAGCGGTAGCCGAGGGTGTTGGCGGCAGCGTCGAGAACTTCGTTGCCTTGATGAACGAGAAAGCTCGCGACATGGGACTCGAGAACACTCGGTTTGCGAATCCGCATGGGCTCGATGCGCCCGGGCACTTCACCAGCGCTCGTGACCTCCTGACGATGACGAGAGTTGCCATGAAGAACCCCATCTTCGCAACCTTGGTCCGCACGAGAACGGCGAGACTTCCGAATGCACCGGACGGAACTCAACGAATCGTTCACAACACCAATCAACTCCTTGGCACCTACCCGGGCGCCATCGGTGTCAAGACCGGCTACACGGGCAATGCAGGCTATGTCCTCGTCGCCGGCGCCGAAAGTTCGGGACGCCGCCTGTACACGGTCGTCATGGGATCGACGGATAGCTTCGGCGATGCGAAAGCGCTGCTCGACTACGGCGCGACCGAATTCGGGGTGATCGAGGTGATCATGCAGGGAGCCACCTATGCACAGCGACGATCCTCCACCGAGCTACAGGACATGGCCGCCAACTCCACGGTAAAGGCCTTCGGCGCCAAGGAGGAGGCCGTCACTCTTCGTACCGGCTTCGAAGGTGCGATCCCGGTGGTCACCGCCACCATCGGTGATGAGAGCGCCGGAAAGGCGGCGCTCGTCGGCGCCGACCCTCAGAGTCTTCCCACCCTGAAGGACGCACTTGCATGGGCGGGACGCTACTGGTCGTGGTTGTGGGGCAATGGCTGAGCCGGTCATCGAGGTCATCACCGAGCAGGCACTCGGGGAACGCATCGGCATGCTCGGCGAACTCATCAGTGCCGACTACGCCCACACCGTGCCCATCCTGGTGGGCGTTCTCGCAGGGTCGCTTCCCTTTCTCAGCGATCTCTCACGGGCGATCACCGGTGACTGTGAGATCGACTTCCTCTCGCTGAACCGTTTCGGCGAAGGAGGCCGAGCCCGTGTGTCGATGGACACGGAGACCTCGCTCGAACATCGAGACGTCCTCATTGTCGAGGACATCGTGGACACCGGGCTTTCCCTTACCTTTCTGCGCCGCTTGCTCTCCACGAGGGACGTGGCGAGCTTGCGTACCGTCGCGTTGCTGGACAAGGTGCCCCGCCGGATCGTCGATGTTCCCGTCGAGTATCGAGGGTTCGAAGTGGGAGATGAGTTCCTGCTCGGCTATGGCCTCGACTGGGAAGGGCACTACCGCAATCTGCGTTCCATCTGGGCGGTGCTGGACCTCGCCAGATTCCAAGGCGAGCCGGGACTGCTGGCGAAGTACGC
Organism: bacterium BMS3Abin02; assembly: GCA_002897675.1. Classification (NCBI taxonomy): domain Bacteria; species bacterium BMS3Abin02. The sequence continues at coordinate 4,984 of BDSU01000040.1, forward strand.
GTTTGGCCGGTGATAAGCTGAGTGTGTGACTGACCGTATCCCAGTAGAGCTGATCGGAGTGCGTCTCCAACTACCGACGAACCAGCCTGTCGTACTCCTGCGCGAAGCGACCGGCACCCGGTTCTTGCCGATATGGATTGGCGCCGTAGAAGCGACAGCCATCGCCTACGCCGTGGAGGGCCTGGTACCCCAGCGTCCGCTGACCCACGATCTGTTGAAATCCGTTGCCGACGCCCTTGGTGGAACCGTGGCGAGAGTCGTGGTCACCGAACTGCGCGACGCCGTGTTCTACGCCGACCTCGTTCTCGATCGAGATGGGGAAGAGGTCCACATCTCGGCACGACCTTCCGACGCCATCGCTCTGGCGGCGAGAACAGGCGCCCCTATCTTCGCTTCTGCGGAAGTCATCGACGACGCCGGAATCGAGATTCGAGACGAGGACGAGGAGTCAGAGATCGAGAAATTCAGGGAGTTTCTCGATGAGGTGACACCAGAGGATTTTGCCCCACCGGAAGAGTCACCCGGGGGATGACGAGTACCGGCAGGATCCGCATCGGGGCAGCCGCCCTCGTCGCTGTCGTCGCGCTGGGAACGCTCGGATTCGTCGTCCTGGAACACGCAGGTTTCCTCGAAGCCCTGTACATGGTCGTGATCACGATCTCAACGGTCGGATTCCGAGAAGTCGTGCCGCTCTCGGGAACAGGACGCGTCCTCACCATAGCTTTGATCATCGTCGGCGTCGGGACGTTGTTCTTCACCGCGACTGCCGTCCTGGAAATGGCGGTCGAGAGCATCTCGGAACGGAGGCGAGCGCAAATGGAGCAGAAAACGAAACGTCTGACGGATCACACGATCATCTGCGGCTGGGGACGGGTCGGCAAAGGCGTATGGGAGATCCACCAGGAGCGCAAGATCCCGTGCGCGGTCATCGAACGTGAGCGATCGGCCGCCGATCGTGCCCGGGAGGCAGGCGCTCTGGTCGTCGAGGGCGACGCCACCCATGACGAGACTCTCGAACTCGGCGGCATCCGAAAGGCTCGGGCCCTCGTCGCCGCCGTGAACTCCGATTCCGACAACCTGGTCATCGTCCTGTCGGCAAGAGCTCTCCACTCCGATCTGATCGTGGTCGCTCGGGCCTCGGACATGGAAGCCGAGCACAAGTTGCTCCTCGCCGGAGCCGACCGAGCGGTCTCGCCCCAGCGTGTCGGGGCCCGGCGGCTGGCTTCGCTCGTGATCCAACCCGAACTCGCGGATTTCATCGATCTCATCGCCAGCCAGGGCCCGGTCGAGTATCGCGTCCAGCGCGTGCCGGTTCACGAGGGTTGCGGGATTGCCGGCAGGAGCCTCAAGGACGCGGCGATCCGAGAACGGTCCGGCGCGATGGTTCTGGCCGTGGAACACGCCGCGACCGGCGACCTCAACTTCAACCCCGATCCGGATCTCGTCCTCGTGCCCGGAGATGTCCTCATCGGAGTCGGTGTCCCCGGTCAGCTTGAACGCCTGGTGAACGCGTGCGGAGGGTAGGAGCCCTTCGGCATTTGCAGGGCTCACGCCGCTGCACCGTCACGAGACGAAGACGAGGTGCCGAGCGCCAAGCTTCAACCGAGTTATCCACAGAGATTGTTGACAACTTGCCTGCCTCGGCGGTAACTTGAGCATCCGAATTACGAGCGTGTAACCTGCTACCGAGGAGCGACACCGTGGGCGAACAGGGATTCAGAGCACCGCAAGTATGCCATCTCGTCGGTATCACCTACCGGCAACTCGACTATTGGGCGCGCACCGGTCTGCTGCGACCGTCCTTGAAGGCCGCTCGCGGCTCCGGATCACAGCGCCTTTACTCTTTCGGCGATGTTGTGCAGCTGAAGGTGGTCAAACGCCTGCTCGACGCAGGCATGAGCCTCAAGAAGATTCGCCAGGCAATCGAGATTCTCCGTGTCCAGTTGCAGTCCGATCGCCCACTCGCAGATGTCACGTTGCTCTCGGATGGGCTGACGATCTACGCGGCGCACAGCTCGCAGGAAGTCGTCGACGTGTTCCGGCGCGGCCAGGGAGTGTTCGGCATCGCCGTCGGCCCCGTTCAGAAAGAGCTGGAAGGCGAGGTCCATGCTCTCTGGGCCGAGGAAGAGCAAGCCGCCCAGGCCAAGGAGGTAGGCGTCTGAACGAAGACGCTACGTTCGAGAGCGGGCGCGCCGATCAGGTCGCGTTTGCCCACAACAGCGAGCGGCAGTTCGCACGGCTTCTCGACTTCTACGGAATCGACTGGGAGTACGAACCCCGGGCCTTCCCCATCTCTTGGGACGAGGACGGTGCCGCGACCGGTTTCTTCGCCCCCGATTTCTACCTCCCGAGCGAAGACGTGTTCATCGAGATCACGACCATGAACCAGCGACTCGTGACCCGAAAGAACCGGAAAGTTCGCCGGCTGAGAAGCCTGTACCCCGACGTGACCTGCAAGATCTTCTACCAGCGTGACTACCTGCACCTCCTCGTGAAATACGGCCTGGAAGAGCCCGATCAGCTCGAAGGACTGGCGACACCGACACGAATCCCCGGCCCGCCGGACGTGAACGTCGTCGAGGACGTCTCGACCGGTTGATTCGGCGAGGATCAGGCTCTACAGGCGGTGTCTAAGCTGAGCGGTACGATGACGAGCCGGAAGGAGCTGCGCTGATGCCACGTTCCCCGCTGCATACCGTACATGTCCGACTCGGCGCCAGATTCGTCGATTTCGCAGGCTGGGAGATGCCCGTTCGGTACGACAGCGTGCTGAGCGAACACCAGGCCGTTCGAGAAGCAGTCGGTGTGTTCGACGTCTCCCACCTCGGCAGGTTCCTCGTCGAGGGAAGTGGCAGCACCGACCTGCTCCGTGGCCTCCTCTGCAACGACATCGCCGACGTCGACCCCGGTGCCGCCCAGTACACGATGTCTCTGAATGAAGAGGGAGGTGTCCTCGATGACATCATTGTGTGGCGCTGGTCCGACGAGCGGTACTGGGTCATTCCCAACGGCGCGAACGATGATGGGATCCGGGCGAGGTTTCGTGCAGCAGCACCCTCGGGCGTGACCATCGAGTCGATCAGGGAGGACACCGCCCTCGTCGCGCTTCAAGGGCCCGACTCGCCTCACGTCTTCACTACGGTGTTCGGCCTCGTGCCCGAGCATTTCCGGGTCACCACAGGTGACTTCCGTGGCACACCGGTACGAATCGCCGGAACCGGCTACACGGGTGAACGCGGGGGTGAGATCGCGATCGCCCGAGAAGCCGGCGTCGCCATGTTCGACGCATTGCTGGATGCCGGCGCCACAGCGTGTGGACTCGGTGCGCGCGACACTTTGAGACTGGAGATGGGCTATCCCCTGTGGGGGCAGGACCTCGACGAAACGATCACACCCCTGGAGGCAGGGCTGCGCTGGGTCGTCGGGTGGGACCACGACTTCGTCGGCAAGGCCGCCCTCGAACGCCAGGCACGACAAGGCCTGGCCAAGCATCAAGTCGCGTTCGTGATGGACGGTCGGCAGATCGCCCGACACGGATACCCGATGCGTGCAGGAACTTCGTCCGGAACGGTCACGAGTGGTAACTACAGCCCGGTGCTCGGCCGGGGGATAGGGCTCGGATACCTCAGCCCGCCCGCGAAACCAGGAGCGGCCATCGAAGTGCAGGTCCGCGGGAAATGGGTCTCCGCCCACCGATCGAAGCTGCCGTTCATCGGGAGGCGATAGCTCATGGATTTCACTCCACACACGAAGCAGGACATCTCGATGATGCTCGAGCATCTCGGACTCCGCGATGTCGACGATCTCTTCGCACACCTGCCGATCGGCGTGCTCGTCGATCGTTCTCCGGCGATCGAGAAAGGTGTCTCCGAGCCGGAGCTGCAGCACACGATCGCCGTCTGGGCCCGCTCGAATCGCTCCGATCTCATCTGTTTCGCCGGTGCCGGCTACTACGACCACTACGTTTCACCCACGGTGAAGGCGCTCACTTTTCGTCCCGAATTCGTCACCGCCTACACGCCATACCAGGCAGAAGTGTCCCAGGGCATGCTGCAGGTCTTGTACGAATACCAGTCGATGATCTGTGGGATCACAGAGATGGACATCACGAATGCCTCCCTGTACGACGGTGCAACCGCCGCTGCAGAGGCCGTCAACGCAGCCATGTTCGCGACCCGCCGCTCTGCGATCTGGGTTTCGTCGGGGGTGAGTCCACGGATTCGCGAGACCATCCGTACCCAGGCGACGGCGAGAGACATCGAAGTGGTCGAACATCCGCTCGTCGGTGGGAGAACCGTCTGGGCAACAGACGCCGGCCCACAACCCGCTGCCGTGCTGTGGGCCCAGCCCAACTATCTCGGCGCAGTTGAGGACTACGACGCCGCAGTCACCGCGGCGAGGCAACAGGACGCCCTTGCGGTCGTCTCCTATGATCCCATGACGCTCGGCGTGCTCCGGAGCCCCGGCTCGGCTGGAGTGGACATCGCCGTGGGCGAAGGTCAGGCTCTCGGAAACTCTCTGTCATTCGGAGGACCCGGGCTCGGACTCTTCTCCATCACGACCGAGTACGTGCGGCGCATGCCGGGTCGGATCATCGGGCGGACCGTGGATCGTGACGGGGCGACCGCCTATGTGATGACGTTGCGAGCCAGGGAACAGGATATTCGAAGAGCCAAGGCGTCCTCCAACATCTGTTCGAATGAGGCGCTCAACGCAGTCGCCGCCGCCGTACAACTCGGGTGGCTCGGTCCGGACGGCCTCGCCGAGGTTGGAGAGCAGTCGGCGCAGAAGGCGCACTATCTGGCGGAACGTCTCGAGCAGATTCCTGGCGTTCGGCGCGCCAACGAGGCTCCATTCGTACGCGAGTTCGCCGTCCTCCTCCCCATGGAACCCGAGATCGTGATCGAGGCGATGGCCGACCGCGGCTACCTGGCAGGAGTCGCCCTTTCGAAGGACTATCCCGATCTCCCCGGTGGACTCCTGATAGCCGTCACCGAACGGAGAAGCAGAGATGAACTCGACGGCTACGTGAGCTCCATGAGGGAGGTGATCACAAATGGCTGAACCCGCAGGACGCGCGTCATCCTCGCCGCTGCTGGGCGGCGCGACCGAGCCGACACTCGCGGAATTCTCCAGTCCCGGAAGGAGGGCGTGGTCTCTCCCGCCCCTCGACGTGCCCAAAACGCCACTGGATCTCGAGGAAGGACGCGATGAGGCCGTCCAACTCCCGGAGGTCTCCGAGCACGACCTCGTGATGCATTTCACTCGCCTGGCACACCGCAACTTCGCCGTCGACCTGGGTGCGTATCCCCTTGGATCCTGCACGATGAAGTACAACCCCAAGATCGCCGACTGGGCCGCCGATCTCCCGGAGTTCGGGACTCTTCATCCGGACACGCCCCCGTACGCCGCGCAGGGGGCCATGGAGGTGCTGGTGGAAGCCGAGCGTATCCTGTGCGAGCTCACCGGCATGTTCCGGGCGACGTTCCAGCCGGCCGCCGGAGCCGCAGGAGAACTCACGGGAATGATGATCACCCGCGCCTATCACACATCCAACGGCAATCCACGGAGTGTCATGCTGGTCCCTGACTCCGCCCACGGCACGAACCCGGCGTCGGCGGTGCTGAGCGGCTACGCGGTCAGAGAAGTGCCATCGAATGAACGTGGGATGGTCGACCTCGATGCACTCCGTGCCCTCCTGAACGATGAAGTCGCAGGGTTGATGCTGACCAACCCGAACACACTTGGGCTGTTCGAAGTGGAGATCCTCGACATCGCCGAGGCCGTGCATGAGGTGGGAGGCCTCCTCTACTACGACGGAGCCAACCTGAATGCGATCCTCGGGGTATCCAGACCGGGTGACATGGGGTTCGACATCGTCCACTCCAATCTGCACAAGACGTTCGGAACCCCTCATGGGGGTGGTGGACCGGGATCCGGCCCCGTGGCGGTTTGCAGGAGACTTGCTCCTTTTCTACCAGGACCGCTGCCGGTACGTGACGACGAAGGCTCCCTCCGGTGGGGGATGCCGGCACGCTCGATCGGCAGGGTGCATGGGAGACACGGGAACTTTGGCGTGGTGCTGCGCGCCGTCGCCTACGTGCGTGCACTCGGAGGATCAGGTCTCCGCCGTGTGGCAGAGCGGTCTGTGCTGAATGCCCGGTATCTTGCTTCCCTCCTGAGCGACCGTTTCGAGATTCCGTACCGCACACCCTGCATGCACGAGTTCGTGGCCTCCGCGGATCGCATCAAGACCGAAACGGGCGTGCACACCATGGACATCGTCAAGGCCCTCCTCGACGAGGGCTTCCATGCTCCGACGATGTACTTCCCTTTGATCGTCCCCGAGGCCTTGATGTTCGAACCGACCGAGACGCAGTCGAGGGAGACCCTGGAGGCGATGGCCGCCGCCCTGAACGCAATCGCCGAGAAAGCGTACACCGACGCCGCGGCCGTCCAGAATGCTCCCGTTCTGACGCCCGTCCACCGGCCCGACGAGGCCCTTGCCGCCCGTCATCTGAACACCAGTTGGTTCATGGAGGAGTAAGTCATGGAAGAGAGAACAGCGAGAGACGGAACGATGATCGCCGTGAGACGCTGGCCGGTGCAAGACCCCAAGGCAGCGATGCTCATCGTCCACGGCCTCGGTGAGCACAGCGGGCGGTACGACCACGTGGCCCGGTTCTTCAACGGGCGGGGTATCGACGTGACCGCCTTCGACCTGCGAGGACACGGCCTGTCCGGCGGACGGCGAGCCTATGTCGGACGCTGGAGCGACTACCTGGACGATGTCGAGGACAGACTGGCGGAGACCAGATCCATCGGGACACCCCTCGTGCTCTACGGGCACTCGCTCGGAGGCCTGATTGCCACATCGTATGTCACATCGGATCGCCCACTGCCGGATGCCCTCATCGCGAGCGCACCCGGCCTCGAGGACAACCTGAAACCGATACTGCATGTGCTTCCGAAGCTCCTCGGCCCGTTGCTGCCCACGCTCGCGGTGGCAACAGGGATCACCGGTGATCAACTGTCGCGAGACCCGGCGGTCGGAGAGGCGTATTTCGCCGATCCACTCGTCCTGACAAAGGCCACACTCCGACTCGCCGTGGAGGCGTTGCAGGCCCAGGTCACGACAATCCGGCGATTGGCGAAGATCTCGGTGCCGACGTTGACGATTCAGGGGTCCGAAGACTCGCTCGTTCCACCGTCGGCAAGTGCACTCTTGGAGCCGTACGCGAAGCGGATCATGTACGAAGGGCTTCGGCACGAGTGCCACAATGAACCCGAGCAGGCCCGGGTCCTCGATGACGTCGCCTCGTGGGTAGAGGCGCTGCTTCAGACGTAGGCACCCCGGATTCGCTCCTCGAGAACGCTGCGCTTGACGGGAAGCGGGGCGAATGCGGCCATCATCGCGTTTTCGGTCACTTGCAGCAGGTCGGATCGCTCGAACCCGTGATGCTCGACGACCAGGCGGAACTCGCTGGACAGCGAGGTCCTGCTCATCAGCCGGTTGTCGGTATTGAGGGTGATCGTGAAGCCCGCTCTGTGAAGAGCACCGACCGGATGGCTGGAGGCAGACCAGTCGCCGGTGTGCAGGTTGGACGTAGGGCACACTTCGAGAGGAACCCGGAAGTCGCGGACATACGTGGCGAGACTACCCAGCTCGACGATTTCGGTGCCGTCGAGCTTGCAGTCATCGATGATGTGCACGCCGTGGCCGACGCGATGGGCCCCGCAGCGTTGCAGGGCCGTCCAAATGCTGTGGGGACCGTCCACTTCTCCTGCGTGGATGGTCAAGCCCATGTTGGCGCCCCGCACCATCCTGGTGGCCACGAGGTGACGGTCTGCTGGAACGTCGAGTTCGGAGCCTGCCAGATCGAAGCCGACCACGCCGAGGTGTGAGTACGTCGAAGCGAGTCTGGCCACCAAAGGGGAGTCATCGCGCTCACGCATCGCATCCAGGATCAGGCCGACGAACATTCCCGTCTCCGCGGATCCCTGGTGAAGGCCGGCGAGTGTGGCTTCGACGACCTCCTCCGGAGTGAGGCCGAGTTCCGTGTGGTTGGTCGGTGCAAACCGGAACTCTGCGTACACGACGCCGTCTGCCGCGGTATCCAGGACTGCCTCATAACCCACACGTTCCAGAGCCTCTCCGGTCTGCATGACACCGATCGTGTGGCGGAAGGACTCGAGATATCTGACCAGAGAACCCGACCCACCCTGGTAGAACCATGCGGCCAGAGTTCGCTCATCGGTCTCCGGGAGCAACGCATAGCCTTGCGCCTCGGCAAGGTCGAGGATGGTGTCGATCCGGAGGCCACCGTCGAGATGGTCGTGGAGCAGGACTTTCGGCAGCGTGTTCACGATGATCTCATGAGAGCAGACTCCATCCACCAACGCCTCTCCAGGAACGGCTCCCCGTAGAGATGAACCTCGATCGTCTCACCCGGACTGAACCCGAGGTTCTCGGCAAAAGCTTCCCCCGATTGGTTTCCGAGGATCAGATCCACGGTGACCGGAAGGGAAGGTGCCAAAGATCGGACCTTCTCGAGGAGCGATGTCGCCGCACCGTGCCGGCGGTACTCCGGGTGCGTGCACATCGCCGCCACCACGATTTTCTTTCCTTCGACGTAGACGTCGGCGAACGCCACGGGACGGCCATCGATCTCGACGAGGAAGATCGGATGGTCGTGCCACCGTTGCTGCAGCGCCGAAGGCGAATAGGCCGCCGCCAGCCATCGTTCGATCGTGTCTACATCCAGGAGATCCCGGTATGTCGTGCGCCAAGCGACACTCGCGATCTGCGCCACGGACACCAGGTCCCGTTCGTCTGCCCTTCGGATTCTCACGCCTCCAAACTAGTGCGTCGACAGGCAACCGACGTCGCGACCGCCCCCCACTCTGCGAACCCAGGGCTCGTAGGTGCGCTGAGCGCATCTACGAGCCCTGGGTTCGGAGATTTCTGTCGGACCGTGCGAACATGAGGCCATGCTGAAGGCAGGAAGACTCCTCGTCGCCACTCCGACGATTGTCGACCCCAACTTCGCGCGCACGGTCGTGTTGCTGTGCAAGTACGGAGACGAGGGGGCCGTCGGCCTGGTGCTCAATCGCCCGTCGGACGTCGCCGCAGCCGATCACCTTCCGGAGTGGACCCACCTGCTCTCCGAACCGTTCGTGGGATTTGGGGGACCGGTCGATACCGAAGCGGCCGTCGGACTCGGTCGAGGGGCGGTGCCATCAAAGCTGTGGACGCCGATCTCCTCTGATATGGGTTTGGTCGACCTCAGCCTCAGCCCGACGCAGATCCAAGGCATCGAAGCGGTCCGGGTCTTCGCCGGCTATTCGGGATGGGGCCCCGGTCAACTCGAGGTCGAGATCGCCGAGGCAGGCTGGTTCGTGGTCGAGTCGGATGAGCGGGATGTCTTTGGTTCCGAGGCGCCCGGGCTCTGGTCGAGGGTGTTGCGACGGCAACGTGGAGAGATCGCGTTGTTCGCCGACTTTCCTGCCGATCCGAGCATGAACTGAGCAGCCCATCAGGTAGGCTCGTCCGGTGGCAGCAGTATTGCTTCGTCCATCCATCAGGGGCGCCTCCCCGAATCTGCGAGTTGAGCAGGAGTATTGGAACTCAGGAGCCGGCATCGTCGCGGGGATCGACGAGGTCGGCCGTGGAGCCTGGGCAGGTCCGCTCACGGTCGCCGTTGCCGTACTCCCGAAGGAGCGACGAATCTACAGGGTTCGAGACTCCAAACTCCTCAATGAGCCTGAACGTGAGGCGATGTTCGATCGGATCGCTCAGTGGTGTGACGATTGGGCAGTCGGGCACGCGACCGCCGCCGAGTGCGATCGTCTTGGCATGTCCCAGGCACAACGTGTGGCGGCATCGAGAGCGATCGAGCGTCTGGCCCGACAGCCTGACAGAGTGCTCGTAGACGGCCGGTGGGACTTCGTGGCGCGAGGGAACAGCCACATGATCGTTCACGGAGACCGAACCTCGCTGTCGATCGCGGCCGCCTCGATTCTCGCCAAGGTGACTCGGGACAGGCTCATGAGGGCCCTCTCCGGTGACCTGCCCTGGTACCGCCTCGAGCGGAACAAGGGCTACGCGAGCCCGACTCATCGAGCGGCGCTACAGGTGTGGGGTCCTTCGACCCTTCACCGGACGTCATGGGGATTCATGGACAAACTCATGTGGCGAAAGCACCGGACGACCCGATAGCGTGACGACATTGTCGGGGAATCGCCGCATGGGGCGAACTCGACGTGTGGGAACGCCCTCAACCCGCAGCCGTACGATCACAGCGCCCTCCCGGGAGCGTGTCAAGATCCTCACGGGACTGAAGACGAACCCTTCGTGTGTCTCTGATGCGCGGGCCTGCCTCGAACGGTCTCGAAGGCTCTCACGGCCCAATCGGAGCCCGCGGACCAAGTGATCGTCGGACGGGACATCCAGAGGCTGCCGGCCCTCGACGTCCCGTTCATCCTGTCGGACTTGCGCTCTGGTGCGCCACGCAGGCGCAGGCAGGTGATCTGGCGGGGTAGGCTTACATCATGAGGGTGCGTCCACCCGCCGTCGCGGGTACGTTCTATCCGCGGAACCCCAGCCGCCTTCGTAGCATGATCGAAGGATTCCTCGCCACGGTGGAGGCCGATACCGCCGACCACCCGAAAGCGATCATCACCCCTCATGCGGGATATCTCTACTCGGGCCCCATTGCCGCCACCGCCTACGCGACTCTCGACCGGGACCTCGTCCATAGGGTCGTGGTGATCGGACCATCCCACTTCGTCTGGTTCGAAGGCCTGGCCCTCCCCGGTGTGGACAGTTTCCGAACTCCACTCGGAGACATCCCGCTCGTCGAATCCCTCCCCATGCAGTTTCCCGTCATCCCCTCGGCGCACGCCAGGGAGCATTCGATCGAGGTTCAACTTCCCTTCCTCCAGGTCGTGCTCGACCAGTTCGACCTGCTCCCACTCGTTGTCGGAGATGCCGACCCGGCCCTGGTTGCCGCGGCGCTCGAAGCGCTCGAGGGAGGACCGGAAACACTGATCGTCATCAGCTCCGATCTCTCCCACTATCTCGCCTACGAGGACGCCCGACGTGTGGATTCGACAACGGCATCCCAAATCGTGAACAGGCAGGGAAGTGCGCTCGCTCGAGACTCCGCCTGCGGGCTTCGCGGAATCCAGGGCGTGCTGCTGTTCGCCGAACGGCACCAACTGCCTGTCCGCCTCCTCGACCTTCGCAATTCGGGAGACACCGCCGGCGACAAGGAGCGCGTCGTCGGCTACGGAGCGTTCGCGATCGGTTGATGATCTCGTCGAGACCCACCGGCCCGGATCGGCGTCTTCGGAGGAATCGAGTTGTGCGTCCGGCGCATGACACCGAGTTAGGCTGCTGGACGTGAAAGCTGTTGTCATCGGAGCGGGGCTCGGCGGACTGAGCGCCGCTGCCCACCTGGCACGAGCGGGCATCGATGTGACCGTCCTCGAGCACCACTCGGTCCCCGGCGGCTACGCCCACGAATTCAAGCGTGGCGACTTCCGCTTCGACGTGGCGCTCCATGCCCTGGACGGTGCCGGTCCGGGAGGATGGCTGTATCCGATCCTGGACGAACTCGGAATCGATCTTGCGATGACGAGACTCGACCCTCTCTACCGGGCACGGTATCCAGACATCGACATCCTCGTGCCGGCCGATCTGACCGAGTACCGGGCGCAGCTCGAGTCTCTGTTCCCTCTCGAGCGTGAGGGAATCCGAAGTCTGATCGGGGCACTCAGGCGGGTCTCCCACGACGTTGGCCTCTACACGGTCGACCGTCGACAGGGGACGCGCCCGGCGCCCTCAGAGATACCGGCCCGCTATCCGGCCATGGCAAACGCGTTCTCCCGAACATGGTCTGAACTCCTCGGAAGCCACATCGGTGACGCGAGGCTCAGGACGCTCTTCTCCACGCTGTGGGGCTATCTCGGCCTGCCACCGAGTCGGGTGAGTGCCGGACTCTTCGCCCTCGCATGGACCAGCTACCACGTCGGCGGCGGCTACTACCCGGCCGGAGGAAGCCAGGCGCTCAGCCGCGCCTTCGCAGATGTCGTCACCCGACACGCAGGGGAGATCCTCTACCGCCAGACAGTGAATGGGATCACGGTACGAGACGGTACCGCCGTCGCCGTGACCACGGAGCGCGGCCTGACGGTGGATGCGGACGTCGTCATCTCGAACGCCAGCCCCGTCGACACGATGCGTTTCCTCGGCACGGACACGCTTCCAGATCACTATGTGGAACGTCGGCGCGCCGATGTGCCCTCCTTGTCCACACTCGTCCTGTACTTGGGGCTCGACCGTGACATCGGTGCCGAGGGGTGGAAAGGCCATGAGGTCTTCGTTTCAGATACCTTCGATACCGACGCCGACTACAAGGCCGCGATCTCCGGAGACTTCGCGAACGCATCCATGGTGATTGCGGACTACACGCACACCGATCCTGGATGTGCACCGGCAGGCAAGAGTGCCCTGGTGATCCTGACATTGGCACCGTGGGGGTATGCGGATACCTGGGGTACCCACGGAGATCTGGACGGATACCGGCGAAATCCTCGATACCGGGCATTGAAGGGCGCAGCCGGTCAGACTCTGCTCAGGCGTGCGGAACGGCTCATCCCCGGCCTGCAGGACTCCATCGAGGTGATGGAGGTGGCGACGCCACTGACCAATCATCGCTACGGGTTGGCGACACACGGCTCCATCTACGGTCGTGAGCAGACGGTGGACAACCTGCTGGTCCGTATTTCCCCCAAGATGCCGATCCCCAACGTGTTCCTGGCCGGGGCCTGGGTCGGTGGGGGAGGGATGAGCGCCGCGATCGGGTCGGGGAGAACCGCAGCCAAGATCGTCCTGTCCCGGTTCGGGTGAACGTCACGGTTCTGAAGACTCGACCAGCTCGTCCTGTTCGTCGAGAAGTGGCACTCGGACGTCCCACCCGAGCTCGGATCGGATGCGCACTCGCAGTGCCTCTGCCGCGTCCGGCTCACCGTGGGTGATGAAGGTCCGCTTTGGCGGGCGTTCGAAGCTCCGGAGCCATTGCATGATCTCGTCGGCATCGGCGTGAGCCGACAGGCCGCCGATGCGTTCGACCCGGCAGCGGATGGGTATCCACTCGCCGTGGATCTTCACCTTCTTCTCGCCATCGAGAATCCTGCGTCCACGGGTTCCTCCGGCTTGATACCCGACGAACACGAGCGTGTTTCGCTCGTCGGGGGCGATGAACCTGAGGTGGTGAAGAACCCGCCCGCCGGTGAGCATGCCTGAGGCCGAGACGATCACCCCCGGACCTTCCAGGTGGTTCAGCTCCTTCGACTCATCGACGGACCGCACCATGTGCACATCCCGTTCCAGGCCTTCGAGTTGGTCGAGCGTAAGGCGGTGGTCCTGCGGGTACTCGAGGTAGAGATCGGTGGTCTTGACGGCCATGGGACTGTTGAGATAGACGGGTATTCTCGGGATCCTGCCCGCTTCCATGAGGGTGTAGATGGCATACAGCACGGCCTGGGCCCGTCCTACCGCGAACGAGGGAATGAGGACGACGCCTTTGCGTGCGACTGTGCCGTTGATGATCGTCTCGAGGCGCGATGCTGCATCCTCGTGCTCGTGGATCCGGTCACCATAGGTCGATTCACACACCAGGAAGTCGGTGTCCAGCCCTGTTCGCGGCGCGGACATGACTGGATCGTTCGGCCTGCCGAGATCGCCGCTGAACGTCAGAGTCGTCTCACCAGACTCGATCCGAACGATCGATGCTCCAAGGATGTGTCCGTCGGGAAGGAAGCTGAACGACAGGTCTTCGTCAAAACGGTGACGTGTGTCGAAGTCGAGCGGCCGAAAGCTGCCGAGTGCTGCGAGCGCGTCGGCTTCGGTGTAGAGAGGGAGCGCGGGCTCGTGTTTCGAGAACTTCTTCTTGTTGGCGTACTCGGCGTCTTCCTCTTGGATGTGTCCGCTGTCCGGCAGGAGAATTGCAGCGAGATCGATGGTCGCGGGTGTGGCAAACACGGGACCGGAGAACCCGTGCTTGATCAGAAGGGGGAGGTACCCGCTGTGATCGAGGTGGGCGTGCGTGAGCACGACCGCATCCAGCGATACGGGGTCGATGGGCAGGGGAGCCCAGTTGCGTTCCCGCAAGTTCTTGTAGCCCTGGAAGAGGCCACAGTCGACGAGAACTCGCTTGCTTTCTGCCGTGACGAGGTACTTGGAGCCGGTGACGGTGCCTGTCGCGCCGAGGAACTGGATGTTCATGGTAGGGAGGCTAGCGCCGCGCCAGGAGAACCTCTTCGGCCGCCTCGCCCTCGTCCCCTTCCTGTCCGCTCGGTGGGGGAGCGCCCGCCGTCTCGGCCCGCCGGCCTCGCCATCGAAACACCGAAGGCTGCGAGGCCGGGCACCTGCGACGACCGTGTCAGCGTGTACGCTCGCCGACATGCAGTACACCAAACTCGGCTCATCCGGTCTTGAAGTCTCCCGCATCGCTCTGGGTTGCATGAGCTATGGGACCCCGTCATGGCGGCCGTGGGTGCTCGACGCAGAAGCCTCCAAGCCGTTCTTCCGACGTGCGGTCGAACTGGGCATCAACTTCTTCGATACCGCCGACATGTACTCTCTCGGCGTCGGCGAGGAGGTAACGGGCCGGTGGGTCCGAGAGTTCGCTCAGCTCGATGAGGTCGTCATTGCCACGAAGGTGTTCTTTCCGATGTCGGACAGGCCGAACATGGGAGGGTTGTCCCGCAAGCACATCGTGCAGGCCTGTGAGGCGAGCCTGCGGCGGCTGGGTGTGGACACGATCGACCTGTACCAGATCCACAGGTTCGATCCTCTCACTCCTCTCGAGGAGACTCTGGCCGCTCTCGATCATCTCGTTCATCAGGGCAAGGTGCGCTATCTCGGTGCGAGTTCCATGTATGCCTATCAACTGATGCGTGCCCTGACGCTGTCCGAGCGCCGGGGTTGGGCCAAGTTCGTCTCCATGCAGGATCACTACAACCTCGCTTATCGGGAGGAAGAGAGGGAGATGTTGCCCCTGTGCGAGGAGGAAGGTCTGGGAGTGATCCCGTGGTCTCCACTGGCAAGAGGGTTGCTCGCCAGGACCCGCCGCCCTGAAACGGAACCCGCGACTTCGAGGTCTGCCACCGATGTCCTCGACAGGATGTGGTATGGCAGCCCATCCGACCTCGAAGTCGTCGAAGCGGTACGGGAGGTGGCCGGCAGGCGCGGCGTGGCTCCCGCGACAATCGCTCTCGCATGGCTCCTCTCACGGCCTGCGGTGACCGCACCCATCATCGGTGCCACCAAGGTCTCCCACCTGGACGACGCGATCGCAGCCCTGGAGATCGACCTCGACGACGAGGAACACGCGGCCCTCGAGAAGCCATATCGCCCGCATGCCGTCATCGGCATGGAGTCTCCCAAGTCGGTCACGAATCCCCACTAGCGCGGAGGCGTGTTCCTGCGCACGTGGAGCCCGGACGTACGTGTCGCGCGCTCCTGGCCCTTGAAGAGATCGTGAGGCGAGCCGGTGGGGGAGTAGGACCATGGCGCAGACCCCTCGGTCACTTCATCGCATCCGCGGCGAACTGTTCGGGTTCTCAGTTGGAGAACACCCCGAGCCGAGATGCGGGGAACCGTTCGGCCCTTCAGGCTTCGACGTCTGACTCGGCCGGAACGAGTGAGATGACGGTGTCGCCCGGTGCTGCGTCGCGCAGCGGCCGCGTGTTGCCGCTTTCGATGACGAGTACTTTCCCGTTGAGTTTGACGACGAACAGCACCGCGGCAACACGGTCGCTCAGCACGCTCGTGTCCAGACCGTCGGCACCGTCACCAAGCTTGGTGCGGCGGATCTCCCCGCCGTTCTCGAGGAGATGGAGCAACGCGTTGTAGTTCCAGTCGGATCCGAAGAGCAGGCGGCCGCCCAAGTCCGATGCAGGGTTTGAGTCGATCCCGGTGTCTCGGCGCCGGGGCACGAGCTGGTATGTCTCGGCACCGCCAAAGGTACTCGCATAGCGGCCGGCGGCGAGGGTGTTGACATCGTCGTTCGGGGTCAGAGCCAGGAGTCGTCCGATGCCGGACAGATCGAGGTCGAGGTCCACGTCGCGGGCAAGGACGTTGCCGTAGTAGGTGCGCCGGCCTGCCATCGAGGCGTCGACATGGTCGTCGCGGTTGGTTGTGGCGAGTACGACCTCGACTCCCGAGTCGGCCAGAGCGTCGGCGATTGCCCGTTCCACAGGTCCTGCACCCAGGATCAGCGAACCCTCCTGGTGCCGCTCGGCCAGTCCGAGGCGGCGGGCAAGCGGACCCATGCCAAGCCCGTAGATGGTGACCGTGGCAACGATCACTGCAAAGACGAGCGGTGTGATCTCGTCGCCGCCTGGGATGCCCTCGCGTTGGAGCTCGAGCGCAAAGACGGATGCGATCGAGGCGGCCACGATACCGCGAGGAGCCACCCCGGCGAGAAGTACTCGCTCCTTCCACGGGAACCGCGACCGCCAGGTCGCGACCGCCACTGCCACAGGTCGGGCAACGAGCACCAGAGCGAGCACGAGAGCGACGGCCGCAGTCAGGTCGACCTGGAGCTGTTCGATCGAGAGCCGGGCGCTCAGAACGATGAACAGCACCCCGATCAGCAGCACCCTCAGCACTTCGGAGAACTGGAGTATTTGTTCCGTGCGGATCGTCTTGTGGTTGGCGAGGACCAACCCGAGCACGGTCGTGGCCAGCAGGCCGGACTCGGGGGCGAACAAATCGGCAACGATGAAGGCCAGGAGGGCCACACTGACACCGAACAGCGACAGCAGATGTTCGGGAACCCAGTGACGCCGGAGGGCAGGGATCGCACCCAGGGCCATGAGCCCACCGACGGCAACTCCCGCAAACACGAACTGGGCGACCTGGCTGATGACTTCGCCGGGCGTTGCGGCAACCCTGCCGACGAGGAACACCTCAAACGCCACAACGGCGACCAACGCCCCGATCGGGTCGATGAAGATGCTCTCCCACTTGAGAATCGAACCGACCGAGCGCCGCGGCCGGACATGGGTGAGGAGAGGCCCCACGACCGTCGGTCCAGAAACCACGAGAATCGACCCCAGCAGCACGGCAAGGCCGGGCTTGAGGTCAGTGAAGGCGAGGGCGGTCACCGCTCCGATCGTCCAGGTGATGAGCACGCCGACGGTCACCAGCAGCCACAACACCCGTTGTTGGCCCGCCATCTCCCTCATGCGAAGGCTGAGGCCTCCCTCGAAGAGAATGAGGCCGACCGCGATCGACACCGACGGCGTCAGCAGCTCTCCCATCAGGTCATCCGGGTTGATCAGCCCAAATGCGGGGCCGATGAGGAATCCCGTCAGGAGGAGCGGAAGAATCACGGGCACGCGGATGCGCTCTCCGAGCCATGTGACGGCGAAAGCGAGAACGACGATGCCACCCAACTGCACAATCGGATCGTCGAACACCAGCGGAGCCTTCCATGGGACGCCTTGTGGATGGGGATTCTAAGGGAGCGCGCGCTTTGCGCTCCACCCCGTGCACGATGACCAGGCATCCCGTGGTCTGTGTCACGGATTCACCCGAGCCCTCATGCAGGCCGCCTCGCCGCTGTTCTCGCTCGTCGGCACCTGCACGGCGATCGATGCGGCGCCTCGGCCACACCGTTCCCGAGGGTTGAATCATGCGTCCAGTGGTGGCTCGTCGCCCGGGAAATCGAGCACGATCGAGCCGGACAGGCTGATGCCGCGCCATGACACATCGGATCCTCCGTCGAGACCGGGAAACCCGGCCGCTTCATCCATCATCGGCGCCCTCGTCACCTCGACGCACGAAGGTCGGCAGTGGGAGAGCGTGGACTCGAGTGAGAGCCTGTCAGGTTCCAGGGGCCACACTCCCGGCCGGGGATGGGCAAAGCACGTAGAAACTGTCGACGCAAGCGCAACTTAACATAACGTGGATTATGGGCGTTTGGAGATTCTCGCAGCTTCCCTCGTCCGGACGCCATGCGCTCTCCAGACCCCGGCCGGACCAGGGCCGCCGGCAGCCTCGAGGCGGCAAGTTCCACGAACCTTCGACGCTTACCGGATACAGACAACGGGCGTCCTCGGCATGTAGTGGATTCCCAGAACGTCTCGAAGGCTACGACCATATCGCACCGCCCCGGATCCATGGCCCATCGCGAATCGCTCGTTGCCTTCTGCCGCCTTCTTCCGCCCGAACTCCACTTCGGGACACAAAGCGTCACGTGACGGATTAGGAGGCCGACACGTGTGCCGGCGTCCGAGGATCACCTGAAGTCGGCCGGGTAGCGCCGATGTGGAGATCGGCGGCCGCGCGCGTGGGTCTCAGACCTTCCGTCACCGGCATTTCGTACCGGCGGGCTCGAGGGACCGGCGCATGGTCCTGCACGTCCGGCGAAGCGCGCCATGGAGGGCTCAGGGATTTCCCAGACAGCGGGAATGGACGCCGCAATTCCGGCGTTTGCCCTACCGGAGATACAATGTACCCCTAGGGGGTATCAGCGTTCACAGCACCCGTGGAGAGATAATGGCGACCGTCACACTGACCAACGACAACTTTGAAGACACCATCATGGACAACGATATGGTGCTCGTCGACTTCTGGGCCGAATGGTGCCGCCCCTGCAAGATGTTCGGACCCGTGTTCGAGAAGATGTCGGAGAAGTACCCCGACATCGTCTTCGGCAAGGTCGACACCGAAGCACAGCAGGAACTGGCCGGCCACTTCAACATCCGCTCGATTCCGACCCTCATGGTTTTCCGCGAGAAGACGATCTTGTTCTCCCAGGCGGGAGCGCTTCCCGAGTCGATGCTCCAGGACTTGATCACTCAGGTCAGCGAGATCGACATGGAAGATGTGCGCCGCAGGATCGAGGAGCAGGCCGCCGAAGCAGACGCCTGAACGGGTCTCGACCCCATTGCTTCCACCGCCGGCTCCCCCGGCGGTGGTGCCTTATGGGGAATCGTGAAGTGCAGCTAGTGTCCTCGCGGGGCACCGATCTGGACCCGGAGTTCTCTGAGCGACGGGACAGTGCAGATGAGCTGGAGGTGACACAGTGGCTGGACGCGATCGCGCGACGATGCTGTTCACGACCAAGTATGGCGCCAGACCAACAGGGCTCGTGCGCGCCCCTGGACGTGTCAACCTGATTGGCGAACACACGGACTACAACGGTGGGTACGTGCTCCCGATGGCCATTGAGAGAGCTGTCTGGATAGCATTTCGACCCCGCTCCGACCGCCAGGTCATACTCCGTTCCGAAGCCTTTGTGGATGATGCACGGATCGATCTCGACCAGTTGACGCGCGGTGAGGGTTGGGCGGAGTATGCCAAAGGTGTCGCATGGGCCATGGAGAAGGCAGGCAATCGTCTGCGCGGCTGGGAAGGCGTCATCGCCAGCGACATCGCCATGGCCGCAGGTCTCTCTTCTTCGGCTGCGCTCGGCATCGCCATCGAAGTGGTGTTTGCGAAGATCTCGGACCTCGGCTGGGATCCCGCTTCGTTCGCACAGCTTCAACAGCTCTCCGAGAACGAATGGGTGGGGGTTCGCAGCGGGATCATGGATCCGCTCATCGTGACGGGCGCTCACAAGGGCCATGCGATGCTCATCGATTGTCTTACGTTCAAGGGTATCCACATCCTCATTCCACCGGAGGCCTCTATCGTCGTCATGGACACCGGAACCCGGAGGAACCTGATCGAGGCCGGCTACAACCGGCGAAGATCCCAGTGTGAAACCGCCGCGGCAAGGCTTGGTGTAACGACACTGCGAGACGTCACGATGACCCAACTCGACGACCACAAAGCCGATTTGGAGGAACCTCTGTACGACTGTGCCATGCATGTCGTATCGGAGAATGAACGTACGCTCGCCGCGGCGGATGCACTTCGTCGGGGTTCACTGGGAGAGTTCGGGAGTCTCATGAACGAGAGCCACGCGTCACTGCGCGATTCCTTCGGAGTCTCCAGCCGGCCGCTCGATGCGATGGTGGAGGTTGCCCAGACGACACCCGGGTGTTTCGGAGCCCGCCTCACGGGAGGTGGCTACGCCGGTGCTGCGGTCGCCCTCGTTGCACTGGAATCGGCCGAACGTTTCATCCACGTCGTGGAGGACGGATTCCATGAGGCGACAGGCCTACAGGGGCACTGCTACGTCGTCGAATCCGCGCGAGGAGCGAGCTTCGAGCCGATATGAGCCGCCTTCGGTTCCATCCAGAAGACGGCGAGGGGTTCGGCTGTGGCGCGCAGCCACTCGAAGGCCTCCCGATAGGCATCGCCGTCCGACCCGGCCGCCAGATCGCCTGCAACGTCCTCCAGCGCGGTCTCGAGACCGTAGAGAAGCCCTTGAAGCTCCTCCAGGTCACGACGCGATACCAGAACATCGTCCGCACCGAGACCACGTGCATCCGCCAGCTTGCGAGCGATGTGGGCCTGCTGGCGGCAACTTTGCTTGCAGTAGCGCCTTGGCCTTCCCGGGCCTTTGCGTCTGGGCAGCGCTCCCCCGCACCACGCACAGCGGTTCGCATGTTTCGTCACGTGACGGATACTACCGACTGTGCCTGCGATGTATCGGGAACCGGGACTCATCGATGATGATCGTCACCAACGAGGACCGCTCGATCACACACGAGAGACCGGACCGCTCGTAAGGATCGAACCTGTGCTCGAGATCGTCCCCCCGCAATGTCTCAGGATCTCACGCGCCGAGCCCTGCTCGGATCCCTCGAGAAGGCGTCGAGCGACCTCGAGCGCCGTGGCCTCGTCGGCTGCCGCGTGCGCCACCGGACGCTCGATCCACCGGGCGACCCGTTCGGAACCGAGATGATCATGAGCTGTGAGAGCAGCCGCCAGATCGTCGGTCCAGAACCATCGCATTGCGCACCTCCGTGGGATGAGTAGAACGATCTCACCGTATCGCCCATGTCAAGAGCACCAGACCTGGGGAAACACAGCCGTGGAGTTTCACCCGCGCCGGTGCGCACTTCGCCGCTCACGTCACGACGGCGGCTCCAGACCGGCGAGGGTCGACGCCGGTTTCCATCGTGCCATCGGGATGGAGGGCGACGGCACCCACACCCCCGAAGAACATGTCTTCACGCTCGAAGGGCCTCGTTGGATACCCGAGAGATTCGACGCCAGATCCCGGCTCGTAGGCGACGCGAGTCTCACCATTCGTGAATTCGACGTGAATCCGCGGATGCGCCACGGCATCCTGGAGGGTCATGCCCAGATGAGCGATATTGAGGAATGCCTGAAGAATGGCCGTGGTGATACGTTCGGCGCCTGGCGACCCGATGGCCACCACCGAACCCGACTCATCCCTGGCGACCGTCGGTGCCATGTTCGAGAGAAGACGCTCTCCCGGCTCGAGCGCGTGAAGGCCGCCAGGATTGAGCTCGAGCTCGCCGAGGGAGTTGTTCAGCCATATCCCCGTGCCAGGTGCCATGACTCCCGAGCCGTAGCCGGCAGAGAACGTTGCAGCGCAGGCGAGCCCACTCTCGTCCACAACGGAGGTGTGGATGGTCGACGGACACGCCGCCAGCCAGGCGGCTCCATCCGCATCGATCATGTTCAGCAGAGTCTCGGCTTCTGCGGCCAGGTCCTCTGCACCGTCGAGATGCTCTCTCCGATGCCCGAAGACCGAGCGCTGGACCTTGACGAGACGGTCCAATGCCTCCTCCGTCCAGCTCCCGACAGGTTCCTGATCCATCAGCGCGATCATCGCTGCCAGGGCCACTCCTCCGACCGCCGGAGGCGGATTGGAAGCGATGTCCCATCCGAGGATCTCCAGCCGAAGGGGATCTCGAACGATCGCTTCGTAGCTTGCGAGGTCTTCTTCGGTCAACAGTCCACCGCCTGCGTCCATGTCGGCAACGATCTTCCGTGCAAGAGACCCCGTGTAGAAGACCTCAGCTCCGAAGTCCGCAATGGCGCGCAGACTCTCTGCAAGCCCGTCGATACGCACGATGTCGCCCGCCTCCAACACTTTGCCGCTCTCATCGTGAAGAGCGCCGTAGCTCGGTTCATGCCACCCGAAGATGGTGTCGTGACAGTGTTCCAGATAGCGCGAAGCGGCGACAGAGAGTGGAAAACCATGCTCGGCGAGATCGACGGACGGTTCGACAAGGAGCCTCCAGGAAAGCTTCCCAAAGCGTGAGGAGGCAGTTTGACAAGCAGCCAGTGCGCCTGGAACGGCCACCGATCCATGTCCCACCCTGGTGGTCATACCGCCCCCGTAAGCCATCCAGGCATCGAACATGCCGCCCCCGAACCGGGAGGGATCCGTCCCTTTGCCGGGCATGATCGCGTAGCCGTCGACGGTGCAAGGAGACCTGTCGGGCGGCCAGATGGTGAGAAACCCGCCTCCTCCCAGGGCAACGATGCCAGGTTCCGAGATCATGCCCGCGATCGATGCGGCGATCGCAGCATCGACGGCATTGCCACCTTGCGCGGCGATCCGTTCGGCGGCACCGGCTGCGTGCGTCGAGACTGCTGCAACAGCGATACGGGTCATGACGCCCTGAGCGTAACCGGAGCGTTGGCCCCGCAGCCATCACGGCGACGATAAGTGCCGGCGCGCCATGCCCGCAGGTCTGCCGACAGCCGGCAGGGGCCGAGAGAGCACTCACAAGACGAGCGCCGTCTCCTCGGGACGGACATTCACTTGCTCGGCGATGATCTCGAGACGGCTGCGCCGACCCTGCTCACCGTCCCAGAACCGTCGCTGGATCGCTCCGACCACCCAGAGACGTGAACCGGCCGAGGGGGCGTTCTCGATCAACTCCTCCGACGGATCCCACAGTGTGACGGGCAGGACGTCGACACGTCGCCGGGGCTGCTCACTGCGAACGGTGAGGAGATACCGAACCAGACGC
The DNA here is from genome assembly GCA_002897675.1 of bacterium BMS3Abin02. Taxonomy (NCBI): domain Bacteria; species bacterium BMS3Abin02. The sequence goes on from BDSU01000040.1 coordinate 27,907, forward strand.
GTCCCTGAATCAAAGGTGCGCACTTCGGGAGGAGCAGCCAGGTGTCCGCAAAGAACTGCGAGGTTGAGGTCCATGACGGTGCCTTTCCGGGGAAGGCGGGAGGTGATGTGTACCGTAAGGCCGGGGTGTGACATCTCTGGCCGGTGAACAACGTAGAGTGACCCCATGAATGACGTACGTGCCGTTGAGATCGGTGACCGCCTCTATCAAATCGACGCATGGATGGAGGGTCACCCGGAGCGCCTCGCCTGCTACCTGTTCGACACGCCTGAGCGGGTGCTCATCGAAGTCGGACCCTCTGCAACACTCGGACATCTGATCGAGGCTCTCGACGAACTGGGAGTGGACGACTTGGCGATCTTCGTCGTCACCCACATCCATCTGGATCATGCGGGCGGGGCCGGGCAGATGGCAAAGCGATATCCCAATGCAAAGGTGGGCGTGCACTCTCGGGGAGCCAGGCACCTCGCGAACCCGGAACGTCTGTGGGCTTCGGCCATCCAGGTCTTCGGAGAAGAGTGGCTCACATCCGTATGGGGTCCCATCGAGCCGGTGGATCCAGAACGCCTCGTGATTCTCGACGAAGGAGACCGAGTGTCCCTCGGCAACGGAAGGTTCCTCGACGTCATGTACACGCCGGGGCACGCGAAACACCATGTCGTCTACCAGGATTCGGACGGGGGCGGCATGTTCGTCGGAGATGCCCTCGGGCTCTGCTATCCACACGGCCACTTCGTTCAGCCCGTGACACCGCCACCGGATTTCGATCCCGACGTGCAGATCGCGCAGATGGGCAGGATGCTGGACCGTCGCCCCAGCTTCCTCGCGTTTGCCCACTTCGGTCCTCGTTACGACGTCGAGACCACACTGATCGAAGCCGAAGAACGCTTGCGCGAATGGGTGCAGGCGGTGTCGACGTTCGCCGGGATGTCAACCGAAGCAGCGGGCGAACGTCTCAGGCTGTGGACGGCGGACAAGTATCGTGGCTTCGGCTATTCGGAGGATGCTATCGCCTCGTATGCCGAGAAGACCAATTGGCCGATGCAGGCTGCCGGGATCAGGCGATGGCTAGCTCAGCGGGCAGGCTGAACTCGACGCGTTCGATCGCCGGCGTCTCCAGAGGCGTGATCACGTCGCTTCTCCTCGAGGTGTCGCCGTACACATACACCGGCATTCCGAGCCGCAACCGTCCGAGGAGGTAATTCATGTCCGGAATCCGAACGCGCACGCATCCATGAGAAGCCGGATAGGCAGGAACGCTCCCAGACCCGTGAATCGCGTACCCGCCTCGAAAGTAGTACGGCTCATACAGCCCTCCAAGATATGAAATCCGCCACCCGTCGACATGACGGTAGAAGGAGAATGCCCCCTCAGGGGTGCGCGCCTTCGAGAGACCCCCACCCCGACTGCGATACGTACTTCCGCTGCCCGATGAGATCGGCAGGATGCTCGCCACAGTCTGGTTCTCGATGAGGAAGAGCACCTGACGCCCCAAATCGATTTCGACGCGATCCGGTGCGGACGCAGTGCCGACGCTGATGGGCTCATCCAGAAGCCTCCAGTCCGCCGATCGGAAGATTCCGTCACGAGGGAGACCGTGTGCTTTCTGGAACGCGACCACGGCTGCGCTCAGCGCCTCGCCGTAGCGCCCGTCGACCGGACCCGGTCGAAATCCAATCTCACCCAGTCGTCGTTGGAGCTGGACCACACCGTGGCCGGTAGATCCTACACGGAGCTCCGATGGAGGGCTCCAGGCCTCGCCGTACCCGAAGACGTTCGGATCGTCGAAAGATACGGCGATTGCGCGGATCGAGAACGGCATTGCCGTCAGCAAGGCCGCTCCCGCGATGACGAGAAGAAACCTTCGCAGCATCTGTTTCCCTGACACAACACTGAGCATCGGCCGGTGACGTCCGGTGCTTGAGTCTATGCGCCGATGTTTCGTATCGTGGCTCGAAGGTCATCCAGCCCGGGCATCGCCGGATCGTGCTTCTCGATGGCTTTCGCGAGTTTGAGCGCAGTCTCACCATCGCCGAGGAGCGACGCGGCGCGCGCGGCCACGAACCACTGCCGCAGGTCCTCCTCGAACGGATTCTGAGCAAGGCGCTTAGGATTGGCGATCTCCCAGGCGCCCCGGGCGTCTCCGTGATCGATCAGGAAGGAGGCAAATACCACGCGACCTTCTTTGAGCACTTCCGGTCTGCCGCCAAGTTCCTTCAGTTCATCCCAGACGCGCCGAACATCCTCGCCGCGGTCGAGCGCACGGAGGACGTCCATCTCCACGGGCATATGGACGGTGTCTCCGGTGAGGCGACGGTAGGTCCTCAGTTCCGTCAATGCCTCTTTCCAGAGTCCGCTGCGGTATGCGCTGAGTCCGAGCAGCTCTCGAATGGCGGAGGCTCGCGGAGACAACTGTTTCGTCTTGAGCAGCAGAGAACGTGCTTTGCGGAAGTGCCCGCCGGCGAATGCGTCGGTGCCCGCTTCGAGGAGGTACAGGGTCTCCTCCAGACGATCCTTTCGTGTCACGCGCGTGATCTCCTCGCGCAACCACTTGGGGAGTGTCGTACCTTTGCCGGTCACAATACGTCGCGTAGGCTCCGGTCCTCCCCGACCGCGTCGCGGACCAGTGCCGTCCCGCGATTCTCTGGTTCGGTCTCTGTTCCGTCCATCGCTGGGCATGTGAAAGCTCCTCCAACAAGATGGGCCGCCTCGTCGGCGGCCCATCTGCTTCATATGTATCCGGCGGCGACCTACTCTCCCAGGGGTGTGAACCCCAAGTACCATCGGCGCTGGCGGGCTTAACTTCCGTGTTCGGAATGGGAACGGGTGGTTCCCCGCCGCTATCACCACCGGAAACCCGGTGAGCGCTCGGCACCCCGAGCACTCCATAGCGAGCATGTATGCAGAGTTGGATTCAAATCCAAGCCCTCGGCCGATTAGTACCGGTCAGCTCAACACATCACTGTGCTTACACATCCGGCCTATCAACCTGGTCGTCTACCAGGGGCCTTACCCTTTCGGTGGGAGATCTCATCTTGAGGTGGGCTTCGCACTTAGATGCCTTCAGCGCTTATCCCTTCCGTACATAGCCAACCAGCCGTGCCCTTGGCAGGACAACTGGCACACCAGAGGTACGTCCATCCCGGTCCTCTCGTACTAGGGACAGATCCCCGCAAATCTCCTACGCCCACGACGGATAGGGACCGACAGTTCTGTTACCTCCACTCTCGAAAGCCGAGAGCGGCGGTCAGGTCATTTCTGCCTGACTCTGCATGTCGCCATGCAGCTCGGACTATATCTTCACCAATCGAGGTGTTCGGCGTATAGTCTCTGAGGGTTCTGGACTCCTATCACGTCCGACATCTTCCACTTTCGATACGCCCCATTCGCGTTCATGGTGAACGCCAGGCGTACCAGTTGAACAAACCCCTCATACTCGAGGTGAACTTTCTCAGCCATCGCTTGCACGATGGTCGCGAAGCTCACGAAGGTTTGTTGCTTGTCGGACAGGAGTGGGTTGCGTTCGAAGAAGGGTATGACGTGATCGAGAAGATCTCTGCGTCTCCTCACCACGAACACCAGAGTCTTGTCTGACATCCGGTGTCGATCATTGATGACGATGCGTCCGCACTTCAGTACGTCTCTGAAGTACTCGAGCACCGTCGAGCGTTCCGCATTCTGACTCACACGAAACTCGTGAATCAGTTGGAAACCGAACGCTAGGTCGGATCGTCGTGTGATTCCGACCGAAAACGATCCTTCTCCATCGGCAAACCCGCTCAGATAGGCTTCCAGCCTTCCCTGCTGATTGTCCGCACCGGATGGTTTGTCACTGCTCATATCACGACCCTACCGAGAGGGTATGACACAAACGAGTACCACCGGATACTCGGATATTCCAGCATATAGCCGAATTTTGAGACAGCAAGGTCATTCACTGTCTCACGACGTTCTAAACCCAGCTCGCGTGCCGCTTTAACGGGCGAACAGCCCGACCCTTGGGACCTGCTCCAGCCCCAGGATGCGACGAGCCGACATCGAGGTGCCAAACCGCGCCGTCGATATGGACTCTTGGGCGCGATAAGCCTGTTATCCCCGGAGTACCTTTTAGCCGATGAGCCATGGCGCTTCCACATGCCACCATGGGATCATTAAGCCCGACTTTCGTCCCTGCTCGACTTGTAGGTCTCACAGTCAAGCTCCCTTGTGCCTTTACACTCAACGCCTGATTGCCGACCAGGCTGAGGGAACCTTTGGGCGCCTCCGTTACTCTTTAGGAGGCCACCGCCCCAGTGAAACTGCCCACCAGGCACTGTCCCTGATCCGGATAACGGATCGAGGTTAGAAGCCCGCTATACGAAGGGTGGTATTTCAAGGGCGACTCCACGCCGGCTGACGCCGACGCTTCCAAGTCTCCCACCTATCCTACACATCGTATACCAGACTCCAATGCCAAGTTGCAGTAAAGGTTCCGGGGTCTTTCCGTCCTGTCGCGGGTAGTGAGCATCTTTACTCACAATGCAATTTCGCCGAGTCCCTGGTTGAGACAGTGCCCAAGTCGTTACGCCATTCGTGCAGGTCGGAACTTACCCGACAAGGAATTTCGCTCTATTGTGCCCCCATGTCGCCATGAGGATAGGACCATATCTTCGACTCGACAGTCGATGCCGAGTTGGCTGGCGTATGGCCTCTGAGGATTCCAGGAATCGAGACCGCTCGCTGCGAACCTCTGCAAGTCCGCTCGCTTGACGGTTATCAGTGTGTGCTCTTCGAAGAACGGCTGTGACATCCAGGAGGTCCGCTCGGTTGCTTCACGAAGAAGCGCACGAGTTTCACTCGATGGGTTTGTCATGTCGGCTGTCCGCGATCTTTGCAGATCGGACACAGCCCTCGCCGTCGACAAAGCCGACGACCCACTGCTCAATTCCTGACCTTTCCTGCTGATTGTCCGCACCGATCAGATTTTCACTATCCATGTCTCCGCCCTCCGGAGAGGGTGTGACGTGAATGAGTACTGTCGGATACACGGGGTTTCCAGCATATAGCCAGCTGCAACCCGCGATGTCGCCATCGCGGAGGGCAGACACTCTTGCACGAAGAGTGCTTCTACCTTAGGACCGTTATAGTTACGGCCGCCGTTTACCGGGGCTTGACTTCAGAGCTTCGCCTTACGGCTAACCCCTCCGCTTGACCTTCCGGCACCGGGCAGGCGTCAGAGCGTATACGTCGTCTTGCGACTTAGCACGCTCCTGTGTTTTTAGTAAACAGTCGCTTGGGCCTGGTTTCTGCGGCCCCCTCAGGCTTCGGACGCAAGTCCTACACCTTACCGGGGCGCCCCTTCTCCCGAAGTTACGGGGCCAATTTGCCGAGTTCCTTAACCAGGGTTCTCTCGCTCGCCTTGGTATTCTCTACCTGTCCACCTGTGTCGGTTTGGGGTACGGGCGCCTGCGCACTCACTAGAGGTTTTTCTTGGCGGCTTGGGCGTTCAGCGGCTTCGCCTGAATCGGCTCGGCATCGTGCCTCGGGAATCACGAGGTCCGGATTTGCCTGGACCTCTCCCTACACACTTACCCCGGGTCAACCAACGCCCGGGTCCGCTTACCCTTCCGCGTCACCCCATTGTTCGCCTACTACCAGCGGGGTCGGTAGGCCCCGAAGGGCTTTCCTTAGCACACTGGGTTTGGCCGGATCGCACGCGAGGCGGTACGGGAATATCAACCCGTTCTCCATCGATTACGCCTTTCGGCCTCACCTTAGGTCCCGACTAACCCTGGGCGGACGAACCTTCCCCAGGAACCCTTGGACATTCGGCGGAGGAGATTCTCACTCCTCTTTCGCTACTCATGCCGGCATTCGCACTCGGGCAGCCTCCACGGCTGGCTCACGCCGCCGCTTCGAGGGCTGCTCGACGCTCCCCTACCGATCCTGTCGCCTGGACCCGCACCCCTTGGGGTACAGGTCGAGCTCATGACAGAATCCCGCAGCTTCGGCACCGAACTTGAGCCCCGTTACATTTTCCGCGCAGAATCACTCGACCAGTGAGCTGTTACGCACTCTTTCAAGGATGGCTGCTTCTAAGCCAACCTCCTGGCTGTTTGGGCGACTCCACATCGTTTCCCACTAAGTTCGGATTTAGGGGCCTTAGCTGGCGGTCTGGGCTGTTTCCCTTTCGACTACGAAGCTCATCCCCCGCAGTCTGACTGCTGTATTCTAAAGCCATGAGATTCGGAGTTTGACTGGGATCGGTAAGCTTGTTGGCCCCCTAGCCCAATCAGTGCTCTACCCCCATGGCGAAACATACAACGCTAGCCCTAAAGCTATTTCGGGGAGAACCAGCTATCACCGAGTTTGCTTGGCCTTTCACCCCTATCCACAGGTCATCCCCCAAGTTTTCAACCTTGGTGGGTTCGGGCCTCCACGAGGTCTTACCCTCGCTTCACCCTGCCCATGGATAGATCACTCGGATTCGGGTCCAGAGCACGCGACTCGACGCCCTATTCAGACTCGCTTTCGCTGCGGCTTCGGCACACGCCTTAACCTTGCCACGTACTGCTGACTCGCCGGCTCATTCTTCAAAAGGCAGGCGGTCAGGGATCAAAGATCCCCTCCCACTGCTTGTAGGTCCACGATTTCAGGTTCTCTTTCACTCCCCTCACCGGGGTGCTTTTCACCTTTCCCTCACGGTACTAGTTCACTATCGGTCGCTAGGAAGTACTTAGCCTTACGAGGTGGTCCTCGCAGATTCACACGGGATATCCCCCGTGCTACTTGGGAACTCCACCAGGAGATCGATACGCCTTCGCCTACAGGGCTGTTACCTTCTGCGGCCTGTCGTTCCAGACAGGTTCAGCTAACGCTCGATTTTGTAACTCCTTGACGGGTCCGGTGTCCCGTCGGGTAGGTCCCACGACCTCGGTATGGCAACGCCACCGGGCTATTCCACCACACCGGTTTAGGCTCATTCCCTTTCGCTCGCCGCTACTCGGGAAGTCGCTCTTGCTTTCCGTTCCTCGGGGTACTGAGATGTTTCAATTCCCCCGGTTCCCTCTCTCGGCCCTATATATTCAGACCGGAGTGACCAGGCATTACCCCAGTCGGGTTTCCCCATTCGGACATCCCCGGATCGAAGCTCGCTTGACAGCTCCCCGGGGCTTTTCGCAGCCTGCCGCGTCCTTCTTCGGCTCCTAGCGCCAAGGCATCCATCGTAGACCCTTAGTAGCTTGGATAGATAGAATCCAAAACGTTATACATGCTCGCTATGCAGTTCTCAAGGTGCCGTCAAGAGAGACGATCCTCAGACCGAACTCCCTCACAACTAAACAGCGTGCCATGTTCACCTTCAAAACCGGAGTCCCTCCGGTAAACAATACTCAGTAAATCAACTAAGAGCTACGAGGCCTGAGCCTCGGGTTTGCTCCTTAGAAAGGAGGTGATCCAGCCGCACGTTCCCGTACGGCTACCTTGTTACGACTTCATCCCAATCGCCGACCCCACCTTCGGCAGCTCCTTCCCAAAAGGGTTGGGCCACTGACTTCGGGTGTTTCCGACTTTCGTGATGTGACGGGCGGTGTGTACAAACCCCGAGAACGCATTCACCGCGGCTTTGCTGATCCACGATTACTAGCGACTCCGACTTCATGGAGTCGAGTTGCAGACTCCAATCCGAACTGAGGCCGGCTTTGGGGGATTCGCTCACCCTCGCGGGATCGCAGCCCATTGTACCGACCATTGTAGCATGCGTGCAGCCCTGGGCATAAGGGGCATGAGGACTTGACGTCATCCCCACCTTCCTCCGAGTTATCCCCGGCAGTCTCCCATGAGTCCCCACCATAACGTGCTGGCAACATAGGACAGGGGTTGCGCTCGTTGCGGGACTTAACCCAACATCTCACGACACGAGCTGACGACAGCCATGCACCACCTGTCATGGGCGCTTCCGCACACCATATCTCTATGGTTTTTCCCATGATGTCAAGCCCAGGTAAGGTTCTTCGGGTTGCATCGAATTAAGCCGCATGCTCCGCCGCTTGTGCGGGGTCCCGTCAATTCCTTTGAGTTTTAGCCTTGCGGCCGTACTCCCCAGGCGGGGCACTTAACGCGTTAGCTACGGCACAGCAGACGTTGATAAATCCGCCACACCCAGTGCCCAACGTTTACAGCGTGGACTACCAGGGTATCTAATCCTGTTTGCTCCCCACGCTTTCGCTCCTCAGCGTCGGTACCGGCCCAGAGAACCGCCTTCGCTACTGGTGTTCCTCCCGATATCTGCGCATTTCACCGCTACACCGGGAATTCCATTCTCCTCTACCGGACCCTAGCCACAGCAGTATCGACCGGCGTCCCGGGGTTGAGCCCCGGGTTTTCACGATCGACTTGCTGAGCCGCCTACGAGCCCTTTACGCCCAATAAATCCGGACAACGCTCGCCCCCTACGTATTACCGCGGCTGCTGGCACGTAGTTAGCCGGGGCTTCTTCTGGAGGTACCGTCATTATTCGTCCCTCCTGAAAGAGGTTTACAACCCGAAGGCCTTCATCCCTCACGCGGCGTCGCTGTCTCAGGCTTTCGCCCATTGGACAAGATTCCCTGCTGCTGCCTCCCGTAGGAGTCTGGGCCGTGTCTCAGTCCCAGTGTGGCTGATCGTCCTCTCAGACCAGCTACCCGTCGTTGCCTTGGTGGGCCGTTACCTCACCAACAAGCTGATAGGCCGCGAGCCCCTCCCAAAGTAGCGGACCGTTTCCTCGCTGGGTCATGCGACCCTGCGAGGGTATCCGGTATTAATCCGGGTTTCCCCGGGCTATCCCAGTCTTTGGGGCAGGTTGCTCACGTGTTACTCACCCGTTCGCCGCTCCGTCATACCAGTTGGTTACCCATCCGATATGCGTCGCTCGACTTGCATGCATTAGGCGCGCCGCCAGCGTTCGTCCTGAGCCAGGATCAAACTCTCCAACGTACAGATTCAGGCTTCCCCGAAGGGTCGCCATCACACTGTCAGAGAGGTTTCCTGCTGCATCTCGAGCTTGACATCCCGAGACGCGCTGGAGTACGTCCACCTCGAACGGCGAGCCGCCGAGATGGATTACTGACTATTTGGCACGCTGTTTAGTTGTCAAGGAGCCCGGAGCGCTCAGACAACGTCTGGGCAGCGTTCCAACCCCTGGGGGTTTCAATTCGCCCCACCGACTCGTGTCGGCAGGCACCGACCCCGGCGGGCGACCCCCGGGGAATGGAACTGTAACTGTTTCAGGATGCTTGTCAAGCCGGGCATGGAGAAGCGCCAGATCGCGACGCGTCGCCCAAGTGGCCGCGATTCCCTTCGCCGCCAGGTTTCGCCATCGGCGAGGAAACGACGAGAATGGCGGGGCAAGGAGACAGTATGTTCCACATTCTTCAGGCCGAGTTCCTCGCTCCCGAGGTGAAGCGCTTCCATGTCGAGGCGCCTCGCATCGCTCGGAAACGTTTGCCAGGACAGTTCGTCATCATACGACTGGACGAATACGGCGAACGGATCCCCTTGACGATCAGTGATGCAGATGTCACCGAGGGCTGGATCTCCCTGATCGTGCAGGCAGTCGGCAAGACAACTATGGCCCTCAACCTGCTGGAAGCGGGCGATTCGATCACCGACGTGGCCGGTCCGCTGGGCGTTCCCTCACACATCGAGAACTTCGGAACGGCCGTGTCCATCGGTGGAGGTGTGGGAACCGCCATCGCCTACCCCACCGCCGTTGCGCTCAAAGAAGCGGGAAACCACGTCATCTCCATCATCGGAGGTCGCAGCAGAGAGTATGTCATCCTCGAAAAGGAACTCCGCGAAGCCTGCGATGAGGTCTACCCGACAACGGACGACGGCAGTTACGGATTCCACGGTTTCGTCACCGAGAAGCTACAGGAACTCATCGACACCGGGCGGAGGATCGACCACGTCCTTGCCATCGGCCCGATTCCGATGATGAAAGCCGTGGCCAACGTAACCAGACCCTACGGCATCAAGACGGTCGTGAGCCTGAATCCGATCATGGTGGACGGCACCGGCATGTGCGGTGGTTGTCGTGTCGGCGTCGGGGGCGAGACCAAGTTCGCGTGCGTCGATGGCCCCGAATTCGACGCTCACGAAGTGGATTTCGAACTCCTCACTCTCCGGAATCGCACGTATCTCGAGTTCGAGCGCCAGAAGCTCACCGAATTCCGGTGCAGAGCACAGAGCGGAGACATCGCATGATCAGTCGGAAAGAACGGATGCAGTTGCCGAGAGTCGACATGCCCGCGCAGGATCCACTCGCGCGCATCTCCAACTTCGGAGAAGTCAACTTGGGACTGAACGAGGCTGCGGCGGTGCTCGAAGCATCCCGCTGCCTCCTCTGTCCCGTGGCGAAATGCGAAGACGGCTGTCCCGTCAGTATCCGTATCAAGGACTTCCTCGCCGAGATGGCGGAAGGTCACTTCTCGGAAGCGATACGGCTCATCAAGGAGGACAATTCGCTCCCGGCCATCTGTGGTCGTGTGTGCCCTCAGGAGATCCAGTGCGAAGGCGCGTGTGTCCTCATCAGGAAGGGTCGTCCGATCGCGATCGGCGCACTCGAGCGCTTCCTCGCCGACTACGAACGCGAGCATGCTCCTCCCAAGAAACAGCGCACGTTCTCACCGTCCGGCAAACGCGTCGCGATCGTCGGTAGCGGGCCCGCGGGACTCGCGTGTGCAGCCGACCTGATACAGGCGGGTCACCAGGTAACCGTTTTCGAAGCCCTGCACGAGCTCGGCGGCGTGCTCGTCTACGGCATCCCCGAATACCGCCTCCCAAAAGAGATCGTTCGTGTCGAGATCCAGCAGCTCGAGGACATGGGAGTCGAGTTCCGCACGGACGAGGTGATCGGCATGATCGACACGCTCGACGACCTCCTCGACGAAGAGGGGTATGACGCCGTGTTCCTGGGCGTGGGAGCAGGTCTTCCTCGCTTCATGGGCATCCCGGGCGAGAACCTCGTTGGCGTCTACTCGGCCAACGAGTACCTCACCCGCGTCAACTTGATGAAGGCGTACCTCCCGGAGTCGGACACACCGGTACTCGACGTGCGCGGGAAGCCGGTCGCTGTCGTCGGCGGAGGCAATACCGCCATGGATGCCGTGCGCACCCCGCTGCGACTCGGTGCCGCCAAGGCGTCGATCGTCTACCGCCGGTCCGAGGAAGAGATGCCCGCTCGACAAGAAGAGGTCGAGCACGCCAAGGAGGAAGGTGTCGATTTCGTCCTGCTGTCTGCCCCGGTGGAGATATTCGGTGATGAGAGTGCCCGCGTCACCGGGATGCGCATTCAGAAGATGGAGTTGGGGGAACCCGATGAGAGTGGCAGACGTCGGCCCGTGCCCATCGAGGGCAGCGAATACGATATGCCCGTCGAGATCGTCATCATGGCGATCGGTAACGCCCCAAATCCCCTCTTGCTCAAGACGGCCCCCGACCTCGAGCAAACACGTCGTGGGACCATCGTTGTCGACGAGTCCACCGGACGGACCACCAAACGCGGGGTCTTTGCCGGCGGTGACATCGTGACCGGTGGCGCAACCGTGATCCTTGCCATGGGAGCCGGTCGGAAGGCGGCGCAATCCATCAGCGAGTATCTGGAGACGGGCGTATGGGAGATCGAAGAGGCGGAACCTGAGCCATCACCCGCGACGTAGATGTCTCGGTCACCTCGAGCGTCACCCATGTGGCGCTCCCGGCTCGAATCGGCTGCGCCGGATAGACGTGCCACCGCCCGAGGCGTACCTTCGGGCACTGCTCGAGGAAGCGTCGATGCTTTACGAAAGCTCGAGCAGATCCCGTAGATCCCAGAAGGCTGTCCATGCGGCCTCATGCCATCGCAGACGATCTTGTGCAACTCCGGCGCCATAGGACGCCAGGACCTCCCGACGTTCGTCTCCGGCCACGCATCGGTCTGCGCAAAGCAGATGGCCCAGATCCCACACCGGATCTCCCAGGGCCAGCAGGTCCCAATCGATGACCACGACACCGCCGTCCACGGCCAGGAGGTTTCGTGAGAAGAAATCCCCGTGAACGAGTGTGGGACTCGAACAATCGGGCTCTTCGGATGCGAGGACCCCCCTGGCCTCTTGGGCCAGATCGGCTCGTTCGAGATGCCAGCCTGGATGCCGTAGATTCAGCTGCCCGGAATACTCGGCGATGCCCCGAACGATTCGATCTCTATTCGGACGCGAACGCCTCACCAGCGTCTGCAGGTCGCCCGAAAGATCCGAGGGACGGATCCGATGCAGCCGCGACAAGGCCCCGGCTGCACGGAGTCGGGCAGAATGTGCCCAATCTCCGCCGCCAACCGTCTCGGAGACGATGGCAGCTTCGCCTCCGGACGCCTTCATGCCGATCACCTGCGGCACACGAATGCCAAAGCGTGGGACTTCGACGAGTGCCAGACTGTGTTTCCTCGCCGTATCGATCGGGCCAAGACCGGAGTAATCGTCCATACCACGCTTGTAGATCTTGATGTGAAGATCCTTCTCACCGGCGCGGGTACGGACCCGACAGCGAGCCACACTGCATCCGCTACCCCCACCCACCTGGACCATGGCCGTTACGTCGCATCTTGGATCGACGATCTGTCGAAACCAGGCCTGGACGTCGGCCATCGTCCCGGCGTTCACTCGATCAACCGGACGAAACGCCGCTTTCCGACTTGGAGGACCCTCTGGCGCAGCGTGGCATGGGGAACCTCGAACGTGCCTATCCGCTCGCCGTCGATCTTGACAGCTCCCCCATCGATCAACCGTCTCGCCTCCGACGCCGAAGCCACGAGCCCCGCAGATCGCAAGAGAGAGGGAAGATAGACGGGGTCTTCTCCCGGTAGCCGGAATTCGAGAGTGTCTTGCGGCGCTTCGTGCCGTTTGAACACCTGATCGAAAGCCGCCTCCGCCGCCAGGGCTTCGTCGGCTCCCCAGTAGATCTTCACGATCTCGGATCCGAGACGCCGCTTGGTTTCACCCGGATGCAAAGAGCCGTCGGACAGGCCTTTGGCGATGTCGGCGACATCCGCCTCCGAGACGTCCGTGCAAAGCTCGAAGTAGGAGACGAGCAGTTCGTCGGGGATGCTCATGATCTTGCCGAACATCTCGGCGGGTGCATCATCGATCGCGATGTAGTTGCCCAGCGACTGGGACATCTTGTGAACACCGTCGGTGCCGACAAGCAGGGGCATCGTCATCGGAATCTGCGGATCCTGACCGGCGCGCTCCTGAAGTACCCGCCCCACCATCAGGTTCCAGAGCTGGTCCGATCCCCCGAGCTCGATATCTGCCCTGACCGCCACCGAGTCCATGCCTTGCAGGAGGGGATAGACGAACTCCATGAGCGTGATCGGTTGTCTTGCCGCATACCGCTTGGCAAAGTCGCCGCGCTCGAGCATCTGTGCGACCGTGACCTGAGAGGTGAGCTCGAGGATCGCTTCCATGTCGAGGTTCGCGAGCCACTCCGAGTTGTGGCGGATCTCCAACGGTTCCGGAAGCAGGATCTTGCGGAATCCGGCCAGCACGCGCTCTGCGTACGCGCCGACCTCATCGGCCGACAGTCTCCGTCGAGTTTCACTCTTGCCGGAAGGATCGCCGACCTGAGCGGTGAAATCCCCGATGATCAACACTGCGATGTGGCCGTGTTCCTGAAACTGGCGAAGCTTCCGTAGGACCACCGCCCAACCGAGGGTAACCGCCGGAGCGGTGGGATCGAGGCCGAGTTTCACTCTGAGCGGCCGTTTCGATGCCAGGCGGCTCGCGAGGGCCTCCTCGGTCACCACCCGTTCCGTTCCTCGCAGCAGTACGTCGAGCATCTATCCTCCTTCGAAAGGGCAGGTTAGTGGCCCGGGCCCCTACCCACTCGCACCAAATCCGTGGCTTCGCGTGGCATCTCGGTACCCTGGCTCTCACATGGTGTGTCGTCCTCAAAACCCGCCGTGGCCGATGGACGACCAAGGATGGCTATGAAGCGTTGGTTGCTACTCCTTGCAGGCTTTGCGCTGCTCGCAGCGTCATGCCGGCTGGAACCCATCGATGATCCCGGGTTGGGCACACGGGGCTTGACCACGATCGTCTATGCCTCCGATGGCTCCGTGCTCGCCCAGTGGCATGCAGAGGAAGACCGGGCACTTGTCGGTTATGACGAGCTACCCCGCTCTCTCATCGATGCAGTCGTCGCCATCGAAGATGAACGGTACTGGGAACACGCCGGTGTCGATCTTCACGCCCTGGCTCGTGCCATTGTCGCAAACCTCGACGCGGGCGGCGTTGTACAAGGCGCCTCCACCATCACGCAGCAATACCTGAAGAATGTCGTGCTCACTCCCGAAGTCACCCTCGACCGCAAGCTCACCGAGGCCGCCCTCGCCCTGCGCCTCGAAGAAGGGCTCACGAAGGAGCAGATCCTCGAGCGCTACCTCAACACCGTCTACTTCGGTGATGGTGCCTACGGCGTCGGTACGGCGACGGCACATTTCTTTGGCAAAGCCCCGGCAGACCTCACCGTGGGCGAGGCTGCTCTCCTCGCCGGACTCATTCGGTCGCCATCCGACACCGATCCCTATCGGCACCCCGATGCCGCCCTACGGCGTCGCAGGGTCGTCCTCAACAAGATGGTCGAACTGGGTTGGCTCAGTCCCGAAGATGCGGAGACTGCCGACCAGGAGCCTCTGATCCTCCGACCGCGTGATCGCAGCAACGAAGATCGCTACCCGTACTTCACCGAAGAGGTGAAGCGACGCCTCCTCGACGACCCGAGCCTCGGAGCGACTCCTCAGGACCGATACAACGCGCTCTTCAGAGGTGGCCTGCGCATCTACACGACCATCGATCCAGTGGCGCAGGAGGCGGCGCGAGCTGCCGTGGCGTCGGTGATCGAGGGGGCCAACCCGTCTGCCGCACTGGCTGCCGTGGACCCCCGCACCGGCCATGTGCTGGCGTTGGTCGGCGGTCGGGACTTCTACGACCCGACTGACCCGCACGCCCAGTTCAATCTCGCAGTTCAGGCCCGCCGCCAACCCGGTTCTTCGTTCAAGCCCTTTGTGTTGGCGGCTGCCCTCGAGCAAGGCTTCACGCTCGATTCGGTGTTCCAGGGCGGTCGGTCGATAACGATCGAGACCGACTCCGGGCCTTGGCTCGTGGAGAACTACAACGACGCCGTGTTTCCGAATCTGACGCTGCTCGAAGGCACCGTATACAGCGTCAACGTGGTCTATGCGCAAGTCGTCGACGCGATTGGCGCTCAGCATGTCGTCGACGTCGCCAAGGCGGCAGGTATCACAACAGACCTCCGGCCGTTCCCCGCCATCGCCCTCGGAGCTCAAGAGGTCACCCCACTGGACATGGCCTCTGCGTATGGAACGTTCGCCGCCGACGGCATCCATGTCGATCCGATTTTCGTCACCGCCATCGAGACACACGATGGCGTGAATATCTGGGAAGCAATTCCGATCGTCACTCAGGCGATGAGCAAGGACGTGGCACAGTCCGTCACCGCGGCACTCACAGAGACGGTTCGCCGCGGCACAGGCCAGCAGGCGAAGATCGGACGACCGATCGCCGGCAAGACCGGAACCTCGCAAGAGCACCGTGATGCGTGGTTCGTCGGGTACACGCCGGAACTCTCTGCAGCCATATGGGTCGGCTTTGCAGAAGGTCAGGTTTCCATGGAGCCCCCGACGACTCCCTTCACGATCACCGGGGGGTCCTGGCCGGCGCAGATCTGGGCGCGTTTCGCGTCCGGGGCGCTCGCGGGCACTCCGTATGGCCAGCTCGCCGAGGCCGACACGGAAGGCATGGTCACGGTGGAAGTCGACCTCTCGACGGGTTTCCTCGCCGGCCCGTACTGCCCCAGGTCTCATGTCGCTCGCATTCGCGTCCCGGCCGATCAGGTCCCGACAGTGGTATGTCCGGTCCACAATCCCGCCGGCGTGGTCCAAGCGGGCGCTGCGACCGTTCCCGACGTGATCGGACTCGACCTCGGGTCCGCCGTCGAGGCGTTGACGACTGCCGGCTTCACCAACCGCATCGTTTGGACCGATGGCGGGGCTCTTGCCCAAGGGACGGTGTTCAATCAGAGCCCATCCGCCGGCTTCCCTGCTCAGGCGGGAAGCCGGATTCGCATCGTCGTCGCGGGCCCGGAGCCCGGATCGGTCATCCCATCGCTGCTCGGTTTTCCCGTGGGTCAGGCGGTTGCGGAACTGCAAGCGATTGGCGCTGCAGTGAGAATCGTCACCGAGCCAGAAGCGAATCCTGACGATGCAGCCCGGCGAACTGGAGTCGTGTGGAAGCAGGAACCCGTCCCCGGCACGTCCGCCGGTCAACCGGTCACGCTGTGGGCCAACCCTTGACCCGTTCTCGTGACGTTTCGATAGGACTATTCCCTCGAAGCGTCACGAGGACGGGATGATCGTGAAGCGCCACGGTCGCTCCTTCTCCCTGCTGATCCCGACGCGGCCTCCGGCCAACACGGTCTGCGACGGGGGGACTGCAGGCACGTGCAGTCTCACGGGCCCTTCGAACAGGCTCGTCCCATTCTGATTCCCGGTGATCCCCAACGCCTGGCAGAGCTTCCCGGGGCCGTCACACAGATGGTCCGTCCTTCCCCGGCGTCGCTGCATCGTCTCTTCCCCTTCTGTCGGCACACCGGCTCTGAGCAGGACCGCCTCCCCCGTTCCCACCGCCCCCGTGACCACGTTGGCACACCAGTGCACACCGTAGGATCGGTACACGTAGAGCGTGCCCGCGGGGCCGAACATCGCTCTGTTGCGCTCGTTGACACCCCCGAAGGCGTGGCTGGCCGGGTCGTCGCCTCCACCGTACGCCTCCACTTCGGTGAGCATCACTTCTGTGAGGACACCGGCGAACTCGGTCCGGAGTCGCGCGCCGAGCAGCCGTTTCGCGACCTCCTCAACCGGACCTTCGGGCAGGGAGGTCACTCGAACAGGTGCAGAAGCAAGGCTTTGAACGTGTGCAACCGATTCTCCGCCTGATCGAATACCCGAGATCGATCGTGGTCGAGGACCGCGTCGGTGACTTCACTCCCCCGGTGTGCCGGCAAACAGTGCAGGAAGATTGCGTCTTCTCCCGCCTGGTCGAAGAGAGCGAGATCGACACGATACGGTGAGAACACACGGTTGCGCTCCTGCGCTTCCGCCTCCTGACCCATCGATGCCCAGACGTCCGTGTAGACGACGTCGGCACCTCGCACCGCTTCCTCGGCGTCGTTGGTGACCAACACGTCACCGAACGATTCGGCCTTCGCGACATACTCGGGATCAGGCTCGTATCCAACAGGTGTGGCAATACGAACCTTCATCTCCATCATCGCGGCACCGACCATCAATGAATGAACGACGTTGTTCCCATCGCCAACGTAGGCGAGCGTCGTGCCGGCCATGGGTCGGTCCTCGGCGATGGTCTGTAGATCTGCCAGGGCCTGGCATGGATGCTCCACGTCCGAGAGCAGGTTGACCACGGGAGCTTGCGCCTGCTCGGCGACTTCGACCAGGTCGGAATGCTTGAACACTCGCATGGCGATCACGTCCAGATACCGATCCAGAACGGCTGCGACGTCCTTGACGGCCTCGCGGCTGCCGAAACCGACTTCCTGTTGACCGAGTACGACAGGAATGGCACCCAGCTGAGCCGATGCCAGCTCCGTCGAGACACGGGTGCGCGTCGACGGCTTCTGGAAGAACAAGCCGACGGATCGTCCTGTCAGGCGTCCGGCCACGGCGGACGGATCACGGCGGACGGATTCGGCGCGGGCCAGCACGGCGCGCAGTTGATCTGGTTTCAGGTCGTCGATACGCAGAAAGTCCATGGTTACGCTCCCCCCCGGAGGTGCCCTCCGAGTTCGTCGGCTACGGCAGTGATGATCCGGTCGCGGTCCACTCGCACGTCCTCGTTCGTCAGCGTCTTGTCGGACGACCTGAACGTCAGTTGGACGGCGAGGCTCTTGCGACCTTCGGGTACCGAACCTCCGCGAAACTCATCGAACAGGTGCACCGTTTCGAGCATGGGACCCGCGGCCCCTCGGATCACCTTGACGAGATCGGAGGAAGGGACGGTTTCACGCAGCTCGAACGCCAAGTCGAACACGACGGGTGGATACGTGCTCGGTTCATCGAACACCCAGAAGCCCTGCGCTTCGAGCAGTCTCTCCAGGCGAAACTCCCCCGCTGCAACGCGCCCTTCGATTCCGTACGCCTGCATCACGCCAGGGTGCAATTCCCCGAGCACTCCGATCGGATGCTCATCGAGAAACAGGCGCCCTGCACGTCCGGGGTGAAAACCTGCGACGTGTTCTGCGCGCAGTTCGCCCTCCAGGCCCATCGCCGCTTCGATTACCCTCCAAACGGCTCCTGCGGTGGCGAAATCGGCCGGCCGGCGCTCCCTGCCGAGCGTCTTGGGGCCGAATCCTCCGGAGATGACAAAGGCAAGGGTGTCCGGTTGAAACGGGATCTTTGGATCGACGTGATCCGGGGTGTCGATGAACACCTTCCCCGTCTCAAAGAGGGCAACGGAGGGAAGTCCGTGACTGGCGTTGAAGCGCACCGACTTCAGCAGGCCGGGAAGCAGCGTCGTGCGCAGCAGCGACTCTTCCTCACGCAACGGATTCCGCACCCGGATCGGGGTCGGACCATCTGCGTGCAGCTTTTTGAGGTCCTCCGGAGCGAGGAACGTCAACGTCGACGCTTCAGAAAGACCGGCTCCGACCAGCGCCGCCCGGAGTATTCTCGCCCGGCGGGCAGCACGACCAAGTCCGGACCCAGGACCGCGCGGCAACCGGGACGGGATACGGTTGAGTCCGTACAGCCTGGCGATCTCTTCAACCAGGTCCGCAGGTCGGGTCACGTCGGAACGATACGTCGGCACGGTGACGCTCAGGGGATCGTCTCCGCGCACACCGAAACCCAGCCGCTCCAGCAGGTCGACTATCTCTTCCCGAGCGAGGGAGATCCCCAGGAGGCGCTCGGGCTCGGTGAGGGAGAGTGTCACCGTTCGCTCAGGGATCCGGCTCGGGTATGCGTCTTTCGGGTCGGGAACGGGGACACCCCCGGCGATTTGCGTCATCAGCTGCGCCGCACGTGCCGCGGCTCGTGCCGGAAGGTCCGGATCCACCCCTCGTTCGAATCGGGAGGAAGCTTCGGTCCGCATCCCATGTCGTTTTGCCGTATTCATGACCGTGGGCGCGTCGAAATGGGCGGCTTCGATCAGCACCCGACGCGTCGTCGGGCCGACTTCCGTCTCTTCCCCTCCCATCACTCCCGCAAATGCGATCACCCGCTCAGGGTCCGTGATCAACAGGTCCTCGGGAGTGATCTCGTGTTCCTCACCGTCGAGTGTCCGCAGGTGCTCTCCGGTGCGGCCTCTTCGCACGATGATCGTTTCCTGGGCGATCGTGTCGAGGTCGAAGCCGTGCAGCGGCTGGCCGTACTCGAGAAGGACGTAGTTCGTGATGTCTACGACGTTGTTGATGGAACGGATTCCGGCGTCTCGCAGCCTCAGGCGAATCCACAACGGGGAATCCGACACGGTGACCTCGCGGACCTCTCGGCCCACATACCTGGGGCATCCCACAGGATCCTCCAGCACGATCGAGACCACCGAGGCTTCGCCACGTTCGTCGAGATCGACTGCCGGCAGGGTCAAAGCCAGTCCGTAGTAGGCGGCCAGGTCCCGAGCGATTCCCAGGATGGACATCGCGTCGCCCCTGTTCGGGGTGATTGAGAGATCGAAGATGACATCGGGATAGGGCAGCAACGTCGAGAAGTCCGTGCCGATCGGGACCGAAGGGTCGAGCACCATGATCCCCTCTCGTCCCTCGCCAAGGCCCAACTCGGATTCCGAGCAGATCATCCCGTGGGATTGCACTCCGCGAATCGTCCGAACCTCCACATGGATTCCTCCGGCAAGATCCGCTCCGGGAAGCGACACGGGCACGAGCGCGCCAACCTCGAAGTTGTCTGCTCCGCACACGATCTCCTGCGGCTCGCCTCCGACCGACACTTTGCAGAAGCGAAGTCTGTCTGCGTTGGGATGCTGTTCAATGTGCTCGACCCTGCCGACGACGACACCCGAGAAGGCCGGCTCCAGGAGTTCGTATGCCTCGACTTCATGACCGATCGATGCAAGCACCTCGGCGAGTTCGGCAGGATTGTCCGTTGGTACGGCAACGAACTCCTTCAGCCAACGCAGAGAGACCTTCATCGGAACTGCTCCAGCACGCGCAGATCGTTATCGAAGAAATGCCTGATGTGCCCGATGCCGTGCCGCACCATCGCCAGCCTTTCCACCCCGACCCCGAACGCGAATCCGGACACCGCCGTCGGGTCGTAACCCACGGCTTCGAAGACGTTCGGGTCGACCATTCCGCATCCGAGGAGTTCGATCCATCCGGTCTGGCCGCACACGCGGCATCCGCTGCCGTCGCAGTTGAAGCACGACACCGCCATCTCTGCGGAGGGCTCGGTGAAGGGAAAGAAGTGCGGGTACATGCGAATCTTCCTGCCCACGCCGAAGAACCGCTCCATGAAGTACTGCAGAGTTCCCTTCAAATCGGCGAACGTGAGGGCATCATCGACCGAAAGGCCCTCGACCTGCGTAAACACAGGCGAGTGGGTCGCATCGAGGGCATCGGACCGGTACACCCTCCCGGGCACGATCACATAGACGGGCGGTTCATGTTGCTCCATATAACGGACCTGCATGGGCGACGTCTGCGTCCTCAAGAGCAGTTCATCTGCCGGATCGCCCCAATCGACATAGAGTGTGTCGGACTCCAGCCGTGCTGGGTGTGTAGGCGGAGTGTTGAGGGCGTCGAAGTTGTAGGCGGCGGTCTCGACTTCGGGCCCGGTCGCTACCGCATACCCCAGGGCGGTGAAGATGTCACAGACCTCTTCCACGGTTTCGGTGAGCAGGTGATGGTGGCCCCTCGGGATCTCGAAGACGGGCAACGTCACATCGGTGCGTTCGACCTCCAGGAGTTCGTCTTCGGCAGCTCTCTCCAGCTCGGCTCGGCGTGCTTCCAGCTGCGCCTTCAACTCCTGATATGCCTCATTCAGCGCCGCACCAACCGTGGGACGCTCTTCGGGCGGAAGCTTGCCGAGAGTCTTGCGTTGCTGAGCGATGATCGACGATCTTCCGATCAGCTCTCGTTCGAGGTCTTGAAGCGCGTCGAGACTCGACGCCGCCTGGATGCGAGCGGGGGCCTCTGCGCGGAGTTGCTTGATGCGATCCATCGTGCCGGGAGGTTAGCGCGCCGACGCGCGGTGCCCTCCAATCCTCCGGGGATGGCGGCGTGCCGCACGGGACGCACGTGGCCGCATTCTCAGGTATCTTCGCTTCCGGCGTGATGCCGACTGCGCTCGTAGGCGAGGATTGCTCCGGCGATTCCGGCATTCAGACTCTCCATCCCTCCCGGCATGGGAATCGTGACCAACAGATCAGACACGGCCACAACGTGGTCGGGAAGGCCGTGGGCCTCGGGACCGACGATGATCGCGATTCGGTCTTCGTCAGCGAGCTTCGCCGGGTCGATCCCGGCTCGTGGGACGGCAGCCACCGTCGTGAAGCCCCGCGCCTGCAGGCCCTGCGGTGTCGCCTCCCTCTCGATGGTCGTTCGAAAATGGCCACCGGCCGCCGCCCTCAGTGCCTTCGGGGACCAGGGATCGGTACTCGAGGAGTCGACTGCCACGTCCATGCCGAATGCTGCTGCAGAGCGGATGAGCGTTCCCATGTTGCCCGGGTCACCGATGCCCCACGGCAGGAGGCACGAGCGCGAGACTCCTGTCGACGGTGGAACCGCCATGACGGCTACCGGTCCTCGAGGATGCTGCGTCGGCGCCAGCCTCTCGAGCACTTCTGCGCTCACATAGACGACCTCGGAGAGCTCCTCGGCCACAGGATCGCCCACGAGGGCGAACACCGTTTCGAGTTCATGGCCGGCGGCGATCGCCGCGAATACCAGGTTGGGTCCCTCGAGGAGCGTCTTGCCGGCGACGCGGCGCTCGCGGGAGCGCCGAAGCTTCAGAGCCGCAGCGACCCGCGAGTTACGCGTCGATCGAATAGGTTCAGTGTTGGGCTGCGTTGGCTGCCTCGACGATCTGACTGAAGGACGTAGGGTCGTTGACCGCCATCTCTGCGAGCATCTTCCGGTCGACCTCGATATCGGCCGCCTTCAACCCGGCCATCAGCCGCGAATAGGTCGTCCCGTTCTGTCGCGCCGCGGCGTTGATCCTGGAAATCCAGAGTCGTCGAAACTCGCCCTTCTTCGCGCGACGATCCCGATACGAGTCCGACATCGCATGCATGACCTGCTCGTTCGCCGTGCGGAATCTGCGGCTCTTTGCCCCTTTGTAACCTTTGGCGCGATTGAGCACCTTGCGGTGCTTCTTCCGCCCATGAAGGGCGCGTTTTACCCGTGCCATACGATGCCTCCTAGCGGCCCAGCAGGCGCGACGCCGTGCGTCGGTCGCCGCGAGTCATTTCGGTAGTGCCTTTGAGCTGACGGAAACGTTTCCGGCTCTTGGCGAGCTTCAGATGGCCTCGACCCGCGCGCGCACGCACGATCTTGCCCGTTCCGGTGCGTCGCATACGTTTCGCGGCGCCCCGGTGACTCTTCGTTTTCATCAGCTGCTCCTCTCATCTGGATCGCTCCCGACGTCGGTGTCCGCAACCTCGACAGGGACGGTGTCGCCGGTCGTATCCGCAACGAAATCTCCGGCCGTATCTGCGTCTTCGCTCTGTCTCGCCGGTTTCGGGTGGCGGACCGGCACGAGAATCATGTGCATGTTCCGTCCCTCTTGTCGTGGCGCCTGCTCGACCTTGGCAGCGTCGCCGATCTCCTCGACGAGGCGATCGATGATCTTCAGCCCCAACTCGGGACGAGACATCTCGCGGCCTCGAAACCAGATGGTTATCTTCACCCTGTCACCGTGTTCGAGGAATTTCAGGACACGATTCCGCTTGATCTCGTAGTCGTGATCGCCGATTCTTGGTTTGAACTTGACTTCCTTGATCACGGTCCGCGTCTGGTTCTTTCGAGCTTCCCGGGACTTCACAGACTGTTCATACTTGTACTTGCCATAGTCCATGAGCCGGCAAACCGGCGGGTTCGCGCTCGGTGCCACTTCAACGAGGTCCAAACCCAACTGTTCGGCCAGCCACAAGGCCTCTTGCAGTTTCTTGATTCCGATCTGACCTCCGTCGGGGGCGACGACTCTGACTTCTCGGGCTCGGATATACCCATTGACGCGTAGTTCGGCGATCGCAATCCTCCTCTATGGAAAACGACAGCAAGCGAAGCCCACTGCCGTCTCAACAGAACCTCGGCGCACCTTCGGTGGCCGGGTGGGATGGTCTCCTCTTGCGCTCGATTGTCCCCGGCAGTATACGGTGGGGCCTCACCCTGTCAATGCGAGAACCTTCGGTGAACGGGACCGGCCGAAGCTCGGGCCCCGACCTCAGCCGATCCTCTCGAGCACATCGAGCATTGCCAGTACCGCCATGGCGGCCTCGTACCCTTTGTTCGCCGGCCCCGGCAGTGAACGGTCTCTCGCGTGCTCGAATTCGGTCACGGTCAGAACCGCATTGCCGACGGGTACGCCGGTGGCGAGGGAGACACTCACGAGCCCCGCAATCGACTGACTGCCGACATGCTCGTAGTGATCGGTCTCTCCCTTGATCACCGCACCGACTGCGACCACTGCGTCGTGTCCGGTCTGCGCGAGGCGTTGCACGACAAGGGGTATCTCCAGCGATCCTGGAACTCGGACGACGGTCACCTGCTCGGTGCCGGATGCCTCGAGCGCCTCCAGCGCACCGGCGAGCAGACCGTCTGTGATCACTCGATTGAATGAAGCAACGACGACACCAACTCTGCGCCCTTCTCCCATCGCCTCTCCCCGGATCTCACGGAGTTGCATCTGCACCCTCCAGATGAATGGAATGCCCGAGCTTCTCCACTTTGGTGGTCAGATAGCCGAGATTCTCGGGGTTCGGCCTCACTTCCAGCGGGACGGTCTCGGTGATCTCGAGGCCGTAGCCCTCGATCCCCGCACGTTTCGTCGGGTTGTTCGTCAGCAGTCGCATCGTCGTGATCCCGAGATCGGCGAGGATCTGGGCACCCACGCCATAGTCCCTCGCGTCCGTTGGCAGCCCCAATTCGAGGTTTGCCTCCACCGTGTCGCGACCGTGGTCCTGGAGCGCGTATGCCTCGAGCTTGTGCATCAGCCCGATTCCTCTGCCCTCGTGGCCACGCAGGTAGAGCACCACGCCACTCCCCTCGGCTGCGATCTTGCTCATCGCGTCCCGCAGCTGGAAACCACAATCGCACCGAAGACTGCCGAGCGTGTCCCCGGTCAGGCATTCCGAATGGACCCTCACGAGGACGTCTTCCTTGCCCGAGATCTCCCCTTTGACGAGCGCCAGATGCTCACGATGATCGACGAGAGACTCGTAGGCGATCGCTTCGAACACGCCGAACTCCGTTGGGATGCGTGCCTCCGCCCCGCGGCGGATCAACCGTTGACGCCGGCGCCGATAGGCGATCAGATCCGCTATCTGGATCATGACGAGGTGATGCTTACGAGCGAACAGCTTCAGGTCGCCGAGGCGAGCGACGGAACCGTCGTCCGCAACGATCTCGGCGAGTACTCCTGCAGGTCCGAGTCCTGCCAACGTCGCCAGATCGACCGCTGCTTCGGTGTGGCCTGCTCGCCGAAGCACTCCACCGGGTCGATAACGTAGCGGGAAGATGTGGCCGGGCCTCGTGAGGTCTTCAGGCTCGGTTGCACGATCGACCATCGCTCTGATCGTTGCAGCCCTGTCCGCTGCCGAGATCCCCGTCGTCGTGGCCGGACGGTAGTCCACCGACACCGTGAAGGCGGTGAGCCGGGCATCCGTGTTTTGCATCACCATCATCGGGATGCGCAACTCGTCGAGGCGTTCGCCCGTGAGCGGTACGCAGATGATGCCACTCGTGTGACGCACCATGAATCCGATCTTCTCCGGTGTGGCTTTTTCGGCTGCGAGGATGAGATCACCCTCGTTCTCCCGGTCCTCGTCGTCGACGACGACGACGAACTCACCACGGGAGATCGCTCCGACTGCATCTTCTATCGGCGCGAACGTCATCGTTTCATCTCCATGAGACGTTCGAGATACTTCGCGATCACATCCACTTCGATGTTCACGGGGTCACCCGGGCCCCGCAGCCCGAGGACCGTCACTTCGAGCGTGTGTGGAATCAACGCGACCTCGAACCAGTCCACGCCCGCGGCGGTCACCGTGAGGCTCACTCCGTCGACGGCCACCGAACCTTTCTCCGCGATGTACGGTGAGATCGTCTCCGGGATGCCGACACGCATGCGCAGGCTGTCGCCCTCCGGTTCCAGTGTTCTCACATGCCCGACCCCGTCGACATGCCCCTGGACGACATGACCGTCGAAGCGCCCCGATGCCGGCAACGGACGCTCCAGATCAACGGACATACCCACCTCGAGCGCACCCAGATCGGTACGGAGAAGTGTCTCGTGCACGACGTCGGCTTCGAAACCCCCTTCCGGACATGCCACAACCGTCAGACACACGCCGTTGACCGCGACCGAGTCGCCGATGCCCAACCCGGGAAGGTCCGTCTCGATGTCGAGTCGTCGACCCAGGTCGGTCATCGTGATCTGGCGTACCGTGCCCAGAGATTCAACGATTCCGGTAAACATCAATCATCCTCCAGTGTGGCCTCGATCTTCACGCACGTGCCGACCGTCGATATGTGTGTGATACGCACGCGGCGGCTCTGCGACAGGGTGGCGAACTCTCCAGCAAACACGGTCTTCCCCGCGCCGCCGGCAAGCCGGGCGCCGAGGTAGAGGACCATGCGGTCGACAAGGTCCTCAGACAGCAACGAAGCAGCCAATCTCGGGCCACCCTCGACGAGAACATCCACGATGCCCCGCCTGCCGAGCGCCTCGAGACCGAGCCGCAGGTCGACCACGCCGTTTCCAGGCGCGACGATCGTGTCGACGCCCTTGAGGGCCGTTGGGGTGAGCACGATGGGGTCGCGAGCCAGCAGCCGAGCATCGGGGGGAATCGGCCGTGCCCCCGCGACGAGGATGGGAACCGGCTGTGGACCCGTGTAATCCTCCAACCGTACATCCAGCCGAGGATCGTCGACCCGCAGCGTCCCCGCTCCCACCATCACGGCGTCTGCCCCGGCGCGGAGACGATGCGCGTCCATCCGTGCAATCTCGTCGGTGATCCACTGCGATGAACCGTCGAGAGCCGCCACCTGGCCGTCGAGTGTCGCCGCTGCCTTCAACGTGACCATCGGGCGCCCTGTTCTGCGATGGTGAAAGTAGCCGGGATCGAGGGTTTCGGCTTCGTGTTCCATCAGACCGACCTCGACATCGAGTCCGGCCGTCCGTAGCGCCTCGATACCCCCACCGGCAACGCGGACATCCGGATCTTCGACCGCCACGACGACACGCCGGATCCCGGCAGCAACGATTGCGTCCACGCAGGGTGGCGTTCTTCCGACGTGCGTGCACGGTTCGAGTGTGACGTAGATCGTTCCACCTCTGGCCGAGGCTCCGGCACTGTCGAGCGCAACCACCTCGGCGTGGGGACTGCCCGGGCCGGCGTGGCTGCCCTCCCCCGCAGACTCGCCATTTACGTCGACAACCACAGCTCCTACGCGCGGATTCGGATGCGGACGCGCTCCTCGTGCGATATCGAGACTCCGAGCCATCCAGTGTTCGTCCACACGTCACCTCGTTCACAAGGGCGGACGCGCGCGGACGCATGACGCCCTCCTTCTCTCATCCGGACTCTCACCGTCGGCTCCGGAGTTCCACCGGGTCCACCCCGAAGGGGTCGCGGGCTCTCACCGCCGGTCGGGAATTGCACCCTGCCCTGAAGGGGGCTGTGCACGAGTCTAGTGTTCCGGCAGGCTACCTTCGCGGTGCCGATACCGAATCTGGTCGTTCGCCCACTCATGCATCCGTACTTCGCATCGCGACCGGGCCGGCGAAACGACGCAGCGGTTGCCTGCCGAAACAGTGGTGTGTTGGCCGCCAACGAGACCCCCGCGCTCAGGAGGTACGGCGGTCGATTTCGTAGGCGGATCCCGACGTCGCCTTGGCGAACTCCTTCATCTCCACTGCCACCGCCGACGCCTCCCATTGTGAAGTGATGGGGCGGTGTCGATTGGTCGCGACGCCGAGCGATATCGAGATGATGGGGTAGGCGTGCTGTTCCCCCCGCCGGTCACTCACCTCCACGTAGCCCCGCAGGGCGTCCGCGGTGTCGTAGAAGTCGAGAATGCCCGCATCGAAGATCCGGATGGTCGCCTGGCAGAACGCCTCGACCGACTCGGGGTGAATCAAGGCGACGAAATCATCACCGCCGATGTGCCCGACGAAGACCCGTGGATCCTCGTTCTCCGCCGCGGCCTCGAGTAGAGCGTGGGCCGTGTACTTGATGACCTGATCGCCTCGCATGAAGCCGTAGTGGTCATTGAACGATTTGAAGTTGTCGAGATCGGCGTGGACGATGGCGATCGGCCCGCGCTCCGCGACACGCCGCTCCATCTCTTCGGAAATCCTGAAATTCCCCGGCAACCCCGTCAACGGTGACACATCTCGCATCGTCTGGGAGCGACGCATGACAGCCTTGACGCGCGCGACGAGTTCCTCGACATCGAAGGGCTTGTTGATGTAGTCGTCTGCTCCGAGGTCGAGACCGCGGATACGGTCTTCCGGCATCGTTCTCGCCGTGAGCAGGATCACGGACGTATTCGCGGCCGAGGGGTGCGTCCGTAGACGACGGAGAACGTCGAAACCATCCAACTTGGGCATCATGACATCGAGGAGGACGAGATCCGGGGGCTCCTTCATGACCGACTCGATCGCTTCACGGCCATCTCGCGCCTCGGTGACCTGAAAACCCTCGAGCTCCAAGTTCACACGAATGAACTGCAGGATGTCGGGATCGTCGTCCGCGACCAGGATCCGCTGTGCCATCTCACTCCATCGATTCGACTGACGCTCTGAGCTCTTGCACGGCTGCGACCGGATCCGCCGACCCGAAGATCGCGCTTCCGGCCACGAACACGTCCGCTCCGGCTTCCCGTGCAGCACGGGCATTCTCAGAACTCACACCACCGTCAATCTCTATATCGGTCGGCAGGCTGTGAGAATCAATGAACTTTCTCGCTATCTCGACCTTTTCGAGGGAATCGCCGATGAACGACTGGCCTCCGAACCCCGGATGCACCGACATCACGAGCAGGAGATCGACGAGCTCGACGAACGGTTCCACCGCTTCGAACGGTGTGGACGGGTTCAGGGCGAGGCCGAACGCCAACCCTTCGGCCCGGGCCTGTGCGGCGACTCGCGTCGGGTCCGGGTACACCTCGATGTGCACCGTGGCAAGATCGACTCCTGCGGTCCTCAACGCCGGAAAGTAGGCGTCGGGATTCGTCGTCATCAGATGGCAATCGAAGAACAACGAGGAACAGCGCCGCAGAGCGGCGATGACCGGTATACCGAAGGTGATATTCGGGACGAAGTGTCCATCCATCACATCGAGATGGAGAAGCTCGACATATGGCTCGACCATCGCGACATCCTCTGCGAGATGTGCAAAGTCCGCCGCGAGGATCGAAGGGGCGATGCGTGCAGGCTGCATCGGGCGAGTGTATCAACTCCGCAGGCAGCTACTCTGGACCCCCGGTTCGTTCCCGCTATCGGGCATTCCGTACTTCGTATTCCGTGCTTCGTGTTCTGTATCGCGGTGACCATCGATCCAGGACCGTGGGCGGAAGTAGCGGCTCCGCCGTGGCCAAGACACGGTCGTGCACTGCGTCGAGAGGAGAGACGCGGCGGGTCGACCCCATGAACCTGCCGGGTTGACCTGTGTCGATGAGCGATGCACCGTCGCCGAGATGCCTTCCATGGATTGCTCGGCGGGTTCCTGGTGCCTTGGCCGGTGACGTTCGGGGCGTCGATACCCTTCTTGCGTGAGGCCGCCCGCGCCATGGGCAGCCAGCTCACGCAAGAACGGGGGAAGGGGGCTGCTCGACGTTCCTGGCCGGCAGAACACCGCAAAGATTGCCGATCGAGACACTAGCCAAGCGTGCCGAGTTTGCGGCCACGCGCCCATGCAGCGGCCTCCATTCGTTTCCGTCCGGCGGGTTGCACTTCGAGCAACTCCAGGTCGCCTCGGGCCGTTCCAAGGAACACTGCTCCCTCGCGGACGGCAAGTCGACCGGGCTCGAGGTCGGGCCCACCCGATGCCAGGCGGGCTCGCCACACCTTTACTCGCTCGCCATCGTGGAAACCATAGGCACCTCCGCGTGCCGTGAAGGCACGGATCACCCGATCGAGGACCTCCGCGGACATCGAAGGGTCGATCTTCATCTCGGACACGTCGATGCGCTTCGCGTAGGTGACGCCCTCGTCCGGTTGCGCTCGCGGTTGAAGCTCCCCACGAAGGTATGGCGGGAGTGTCTCGGCCAGAAGCTCTGCTCCGAGGTCGCCGAGCTCACTCGTGAGACATACCGCATCGAATTCGCTCTCGATCCGCATCCTTCGACTGGCCAGCAAGGGGCCCGTATCGAGTCCTTCGTCCAGCTGCATGATCGTTACTCCGGTTTCACGATCGCCGGCCAGGATGGCCCGCTCGACCGGAGCGGCACCACGCCACCGTGGCAAGAGCGAGAAGTGAACATTCACAAACCCCCTCGCAGGCATGGACAAGACATGCGGTGGGATGAGCATCCCAAAGGCAACCACGACCGCCACATCGGCCTCGGCCGAGTCGATGGTCGCAGCCAGGTCGGCCGATCGCTCCGGCTGGGATATGTCGATTCCGAGCTGCAACGCTGCCGTCTTGACCGGCGAGGGCCGCGGTTTTCGCAGGCGGCCGGCGCCTCGATCGGGTCGCGTGACGACCATCACGACCTGCTCGCGCAGAGTCCGCAACGTCGGGACCGCCGACGCGGGCGTGCCGAGGAAGACGATCCTGGTCATTGGTCGAGTCCCAGTGCCTCCTCGCGGAGATCTCGCAGCGCCTGTTTGCGAACTCTCCGTTCGAGACGCCCGATGAGCAGCATTCCCTCGAGATGATCGATCTCGTGCTGGAGCACTCGCCCGAGCAGTTCCTCGCCTGCGTACTCGACCACCTCGCCGAACTCGTCCAGCCCACGCGCCCGGGCAAACGCCGGCCGTTCGATCGGCCAGAATCGGTTTGGCACGGAAAGGCAACCTTCTTCGAAGACCCACTCGCCGGATGTTTCCAACAGTACCGGATTGATGAGTGCTTTCGGACCATCTCCCACGTCGAACACCACGACCCGTTTCGAAACGCCGATCTGGGGAGCCGCCAGCCCGACACCGGGCGCGTCGCGCATCGTTTCGATCAGGTCATCGACGAGGCGCCGGATGCTGTCATCGATCTGCGCGACCTCGCCGGCGCGACTTCTGAGCACCGGATCCCCGAACGTACGGATGGGAAAGATGGACATGCTCGCGAGCATAGTTCAGAGGTCGAGAGGGTCTACATCCAGTCGAACGGCGGCGCCTCCGTCGCGAAGCGTCTGCACGGCGGATCGGAGCAACGATCGCACGCCCGAGAGGTCACGACCCTGAATCAGCCAACGCAGCTTGCCTGATCGCCCGGCGGGACCCAACAAGGTCGCCCCGGTTCCGACGGCTTCCTGCAGCAGAGTCCGTGCATCCCGCGTTCCTCCGGTCACCTCGACGACGATCACCTCGCCGGCCGGTGGCAGCCCGAACTCCTGTCGGACCCGCAGCTCTCCCTCGAGAAACGGCAGCGGATCTCCGCTCCGCAGCGCAGCTATCACCGGATGGTTCGGCTGACCGGTCTGGACGATCAGGTGCCGACCGTTGCCGAAAGGGATGCTGACGGCAAGGCGCGCGAAGATGCGCAATGCCTCCTCCGCCGCGTTGTAGGCGCTACCGAGTATCAATCCGTCTGCGTCACCCACGACACCGAGTCCAACCCCTACGAGTGCGGGGATGTCACGTTCGGTGCCCACCCAGATCGGGGCTTCGCTGCCGACCGCACCGACGGCACCGTCCCCATGCGCACGACGCAAAGCCTCGGAGATCCTTCCGACGCCGGCTCCAAGCGGCTCGAATCGTCTCCCGCCACAGACCGTGCAGGACCCCAGCTCGGTTCCGCATCGGCTGCACTTGTCACCCGGCTCCGGCCTCGATCCGCACGAAGGACAACGGCGCAGCGTCTTGCACTTGACACAGCGGAATGCCGGGGCATACCCGCGCCTGTGGCTGAACACGAATACTCTGACACCTCGGCCCAAGGCCCCGGCGATCGAGCTTCTCACCCGCCGGGCGAAGAGTCCACTTCCAGGCGGATCCTCCGTCCGATCAATGATCTCCACCGGGGGCCATCCTCGGGCCGAACGTCGCTGGACTTCAACACCCGACGCAAGCACGGTCGTGCTCGGCATGCTCCCCAGATACACGACGTTGAAGCGTTCCACGGAGGCCCGACGCCGGACGACCTCTCTCGCATGGACCGTGGGCGTTTGGCGGTCCCGCATCGCTCGGCGCCCTTCCTCGACGATCATTGCCAGCCGCAGCTGCTCGATCGGCCAGAACGCGACGCGGTGTGTTCCGACAACGACGTGTCCCGGCATCTCACACGCACGATCCCATGCGGCGGTGACCTCGCGGCGAGAGGCGTCCGGCAGCACCTCGACAACACGGGTGCCATACGCTTCACTCAGGAGAGCGCCATGGGTCGCGACCTCTGCTCCTGTCGGCAAGATGACCATTGCAGAGCCGCCTGAGCGAAGAACGGGTCCGACATTCAGGACGGCATCGGTCGACTCTTCCCTGCCAACCAGCAAGTAGACGGCCCTCGTCCGGCGCCCGGCGGCTGCGGCGGAGATCGGCGCAGGTAGATCTCTTGGCGCTTCTTGCAGGACCGGGGGAAGCGCTTCTGCTTCCACGCCACCAGGCAGGTTCGGAGGTCCGGCGCGACGCAGCAGAGCCGCCAAGGGGGCGACATAGTGATGAGCCGCCCATCGCAACGTCTGCAAGAGATCTTCGGTAAAGATCGGCACCTCGGCCGACACCGCCTCGATCGTCTTCAGGCCCGAGGTTTCACCGGGCTCCACATCCACGACCCACCCGCGCACGACCCTTCGTCCCAGCGGCACACGCACAACGGATCCGATGGGGAGTGGTTGATCGGTCGCGTATCTGAACCCCTCATCGACAGCGTACGTGGGAAGATCGGGAACGACTCGCGCAATGCGCAAAGTCAGCCTGCCTCCCTGGCCAGATCGCCGGCGACGTCGGTCGCCTCCCAAGGGAATCCTTCTCGACCGAAATGGCCGTACGCAGATGTCGCCGTATAGATCGGCCGACGGAGACCGAACCGTTCGATGATCGCTTCCGGTCGAAAGTCGAATCGTTCCCTGACGAGCTCGTCGAGGGCCACGGGGTCGATGCGCTCCGTACCGAAGGTCTCTACGCGAATGGAGAACGGCCGGGCACGTCCGATCGCGTATGAGAGCTGCACCTCGCACTCCTCGGCCAAGCCGGCGGCCACCACGTTCTTCGCCGCATATCTCGCGGCATACGCCGCGGAGCGATCTACCTTGGTGGGGTCCTTCCCGGAGAAGCTTCCTCCCCCGTGACGGGCCGCACCCCCGTACGTGTCGACGATGATCTTGCGCCCCGTGAGGCCGGTATCGGCTTCAGGCCCGCCCACTTCAAACCTCCCCGAAGGATTGACGAGCAGCTCGAACTCTCCGGTGTTCAGCGAACCGTCGAGTGCAGGTCGAACGACCGCTTCCGTGAGCTCATCCTTCAGCCGCTCCTGAGAAACCCCCGGCTTGTGCTGGGCCGAGATCAGCACCCGGTGCACCGCGACGGGTTTGCGGCCCTCATACTCGACGGTCACCTGGGTCTTCCCGTCGGGACCCAGATACTCGAGCGTCCCGTTCTTCCGGACTGCTGCCAGTCGCTCTGCGAGCCGATGCGCATACTCGATCGGAGCGGGCATGAGTTCCGGAGTTTCGTCGACCGCATAGCCGAACATGATCCCCTGATCTCCGGCACCGAGACGGTCCATGGGGTCGGTGGATCCGTTCCTCCACTCCAAAGACACGTCGACTCCACCGGCGATGTCGGGGCTCTGCACACCGATCAGGTTGTCGATCCGGCATGTTTGCGCAGAGAATTCCGCTGCGGAATCGTCGTATCCGGAAGCTGCGATTGCACCACGGGCCGTCCTGTCGACGTCGATCCGGGCGCTGCTTCCGATCTCGCCTGCAACGAGGACCCTGCCCCGGGTGACGAGCGTTTCACAAGCGACGCGTCCCACAGGGTCCTGTCTGAGCACCTCGTCGAGTATCGCGTCGGAGATGCGATCGGCGACCTTGTCGGGATGCCCTTCGGTGACGGATTCAGAGGTGAAGAACCAGGTGCGCATCGCCGGGAGTATACGGTATCGACGTACCGTATTCGCGGTTCGGGCGGCCGCGAACAGGAAGCCGGCTCCGTGCGTGCCAACAGACCTGAACGCGTTCGTTCCGCCGGGCTATCGGGTTCGGCGCGGTCTCGCTCTCTCCGCGATGAGGTCCCAGAGACGCACGGCAACCTCTTGTTTCGGCATGAGCGGCCACGTGTCGATGGCACCGTCGGGATCGAGGATGCTCACCTGGTTGGTCCCGGTTCCGAATCCGGACCCCTCCGCGCTCACGTCGTTGGCAACGATGAAGTCGGCGCCTTTGTCGCGGGCCTTCTCGACCGCTGCCTCCGCCGGGCCCGTCTCGGCGGCGAATCCCACGAGGAAAGGTCGAGCCTCGAGCGCCGCGACCGCAGCGAGAATATCGGGCGTCCGGGTCATTCTCAGTAGCGGCGGGCCTTCTTTCCGTCGGAGCTTGTGATCGGAGGTCTCGGCCGGCTTGAAGTCTGCAACGGCGGCAGCCATCACGGCCACATCGATCTCTGGAGCACGTTCCAGCACCGCTTCCGCCATTTCATCCGCGGTCTCGACCGTGACACGATCCACTCCCGGAGGTGTCTCGAGGGCCGACGTGCTCACCAACGTCACACGTGCGCCTCTTCGGGCGGCTTCCGCGGCGATGGCGTGGCCCATCTTCCCGGTCGAACGGTTGCCGACAAACCGGACAGGGTCGATAGGCTCCCGTGTGCCGCCTGCCGTCACGAGTACGTGCCATCCTGCAAGCTCGGGATTCATCATCGCCGAGAGGGCGGTGATGATCTCCTCAGGTTCGACCATCCTTCCCGGCCCTGTGTCCCCGCCGGCGAGCGCTCCGGAAGCCGGACCCACGAAACGGTAGCCATCGGCCATCAGTGTGGACACGTTCCTTCGTGTTGCCGCGTTTTCCCACATCTCGGTGTGCATCGCGGGAGCAAGGAGCACCGGGGAGCGCGTTGCCAGAAGCGTTGCCGACAGGAGGTCGTCTGCCAGTCCGGCGGCCGCTTTGGCGATCGTCGTGGCGGTTGCAGGTGCAACCACGACACCTTCTGCCCACTGCGCAAGTTCGGTGTGCGGACTCACCCGACCGAAGAGATCGGTCAGGACCCGGTGGCCGGTCACCGCGGAGAAGCTCTGCGTACCAACGAAGCGCTGTGCAGCGTCGGTCATGACCACCTGGACGTCTGCGCCCTCCTCGCCGAGTCGTCGAGCCAGGTAAACGGCCTTGTATGCGGCGATTCCTCCGGTAACTCCGAGCAGGATGCGCCGCTGCATGGGCAGCTAGTCCTCTGCGCGATCGATGACGAGCTTGCCCTCGGCGATCTCTTCGAACGCGATCGTCAACGCCTTGTGGCTCAACGTATGTACCTGCGGTGGAACGTAGTGGCCGATTCCTTCGCCCAACTGGTTGAAATAGGCGTTGATCTGCCGGGCGCGGCGGGAAGCGAGCACGACGAGATCGAACCGACCTCCTGCTACTTCGAGGAGGTCTTCGACTGGTGGTTGCATCATGATGAGTCTGCTCTCGTGGGGGGTGCGGCAAGTATACGCAGGATCTGGGCGACTGTGTCCTCAACCCGCCTGTTGACGACGACATGATCGAAGGTGTCTCTTGCATTGCTCAGCTGCCATGCCGCTATTTCGAGTCGTCGATCGATCTGTTCCGGGTCGGTATCTCCCCTCCCCCGAAGTCTCTCCTCGAGGGCCTCCATCGACGGAGGGGCCACGAACACCGTGATCGCCTCGGGGAACGCCGCTTTGACTTGCGCGGCACCGTTGACCTCGATGTCCAGCAACACGTCGTTGCCGGATGCGAGCTGCTCCAGCACGGGATCCTTGGGGGTCCCGTATTGATGTCCGGCGTATTCTGTCCATTCGAGGAGTCGGCCCGAGGACCGCAGACGGTCGAACGTCTCCGGGGTGACGAACCGGTAGTCCACCCCATCCACCTCTCCGGGTCGGCGCCGTCTCGTCGTGACCGAGACGGAAAAGAAGAAGGGATGTCGTTCGTGAAGTGCGGCCACCACTGTCGACTTGCCGACACCTGAAGGACCGGAAACGACGATGAGGCGCCCACGATCGGTACTCACGAGCTACTCGCGCCGACCCGGGATGCGTCGAGCGCTGAGGACGCCGCGGGCA
The DNA here is from genome assembly GCA_002897675.1 of bacterium BMS3Abin02. Taxonomy (NCBI): domain Bacteria; species bacterium BMS3Abin02. The sequence goes on from BDSU01000040.1 coordinate 63,567, forward strand.
ACGATGCACGATCGTAGAGATGCGTGCCATGCATTGCTCAGCGGGCTCCTAGGAAAACGTGTCGAGGAGAGCGGCACGCTGGCGTCCACCGAGGCCGCGCAGCCTCCTGCTCTCTGCGATTCCATGTGTCTCCATGAGCCTCTTGGCCTTGACCTTGCCGGTACCCGGCAACGAGCAGAGCACGGCGTTGACCTTCATGCCTGCGACGATCGGATCTTCATCCGCCCGCTCCAGCAGTTCGGCGAACGTCACCGATCCGATCTTCAGGAGCTGTTTGAGTTCTGCGCGAACCCTGCGTGCCTCAACGGCCTTTACGAGTGCAGCCGCTCGCTGCTCATTGGTGAGTGAGGGAGGTGCCATGAGTCCGCACTCTACCAAGCCTCACATCGACGCGAGTATTCGACGGGCGGCGAGCACGGGTTCGGCGGCGCGGATGATCGGACGACCAACCACCAAGAAGTCGGCGCCGTGCCGCATCGCCTCACGCGGGGTGGCAATCCTGGCCTGGTCATCCCTGGTGGCTCCGGGCTCTCGGATCCCGGGAGTGACCTTCACCAGATCGGGCGCCACCGTCGCGATGATCCCGAGTTCTCTCGCCGAACAGACGACACCTTCGCAACCGCTCTCGGCGGCCAGACAGGCCATGCGGGAGGTGAGACGTCCGGGAGACGATGCGATACCGACACCGTGCAGAGCTTCGTCGTCGAGGCTCGTGAGCACTGTCACGGCCAGGATGCCGGCGTCTCTGCCGCTCGCACCGTCGGCGAGACCTTCCACGGCTGCTTCCATCATCGCCCGTCCTCCGGAGGCGTGCACGCTGATCCACCGGGCTCCGAGAGCTCCAAGCTGCCTCGCGGCGCGGCGAACAGTGGCCGGTATGTCGTGCAGCTTCGCGTCGGCAAAGATGGGGACGCCGTTCGCGCCGAGCATCGCGATCGTCGCAGGACCAGGGCCGCTGAGCAGCTCCAGACCCACTTTGAAGCCGCCCACCTCGCCTTCGAGCATATGCGCCAGCCGTGCAGCTTGAGCGGCAGTCGCAACGTCGAGCGCCACGATCAGCGGGTTCACCACGGTTTCACTCCTCCGACCAGTTCTCTCAACGTCTCACATTCCAACTCCCTCGCGAGACGGAGCACCTCTCCAAGAATCCTGCTGCCGGCTCTCGGTTCCAGGAAGTGCACCGACCCGAGACCGACTGCCGATGCACCGGCCAAGAGATACTCGATCACGTCTTCCCCGCTCCGCACGCCTCCACAGCCAACGATCGGTGCGTCAGGTATCTCCCGGTGCACTTCGAGTACACAGGCGAGCGAAATCGGCTTCAACGGGGGCCCCGAGTAGCCGCCGATCAGCCCTGAGAGGATCGGCCGTCGGGTTCGCACGTCGATGCCCGCCCCTCTGACCGTATTCGTCAAGGTGAGAAAGTCTGCGCCCGCGTCCATGACGGCGCCTGCGACCCCAACGATATCCCCGGCATTCGGGGACAGCTTCGCTCCGATGGGGATGTCCACCGCCGACCGAACCTCCGCCACGACTTCACCAGACTTCATTGCGTCGAGCGCGATGACTCCCCTCCCCTCGAGGTTTGGACACGAGAGGTTGATCTCCACCGCGCCGACCCCGGAACGAGCCATCTCGGTCGCGACGAACGCGAATTCCCCAGGCGTATGCCCGACTGCGGAGCCCCAGACAGGAATCGGCACTCCTTCGATCTCGGACGCCATGGACAAGACCCAGGCCTCGATGCCCGGGTTCTGGATACCGATTCCGTTGAGCATCCCTGTCCCCACCGATCCCACGCGAGGTGCCGGACGGCCGGGCCATGGCTCGACGCTCACCGACTTGGCCACCGCGGCACCGTACGCCTCCAGTGCAGCCACCGCTACGAAGTCGACGACTGCTCCAAACGTGCCTGCCGCAGCGATCAACGGCGTGTCGAGGAGCAAGGGACCCAACCTGGTTGTCGTGTCGAGCGATGAAGTCATCACTTCGACCGGTAGGTCACGTCGCCGTTGTGCACCGTCGCCATCACACGACCGGTCAGTGTTCGTCCCAGGAATGGAGAGTTCTCCGAACGTGAGGCGAACCGCCGCGGAGTCCACTCGACATCGGGAGCAAACACGACCACGTTGGCCGGCACGCCGGGCTCCAACCACCGCCCGTGCTCGCCGAGCCCTGCAACCTCGGCAGGCGCCACCGACATCCTCTCGAACAAGGAGACCGGATCCGGTGCCACGAACGTTTGAACGACCGCTGCGGCCGTCTCGAGACCGATCACACCTCGTGGCGCCTCTTCGAACGGGACATCCTTTTCGGCCGCTGCATGTGGAGCATGGTCGGTCGCCACCGCGTCGATCGTACCGTCCCGGAGAGCCTCGACGACAGCGACCACGTCCTCCGGGCTTCGAAGCGGCGGGTACATCTTGTACGCCGAGTCCATCCGTTCGATCTCGGTGTGATCAAGGGCAAGATGGTGCGGAGTAGCCTCCGCGGTCACCGGCAAACCTCGACGTTTTGCCGTTCGCACCAATTCAACCGTGCCGGCGGTGGAAACGTGCTGCACGTGGTACCTGACGCCGGTGAGTTCGGCGAGCGCAAGATCCCTGGCAACGATCGTCTCCTCCGCGAGGGAAGGGATGCCCTGCATTCCGAGCCTCGAAGAGACGGCACCCTCGTGCATGTGAGCGTTGCGGGTCAACCCGGGATCCTCGGCGTGTTGGGCGACCGTTCCACCGAGGTCGGAAATGTACTCCATTGCATGACGCAGAAGTCCGGCGTCCTGCACGGTACTCCCGTCGTCGGAAAAGAGGCGCACACCGGCTTTCCACAGTTCGTCGAGATGCGCGAGGTGCTCACCGTTGCGTCCTAGCGTGATCGCCCCTGCAGGGATCACGTCCACGAGGCCGACTTCTCTCCCCCGTTCCTGGACATAGCGAGCGAGGTGTCCCGCATCGGTCGCCGGTTCGGTGTTCGCCATCGCCACGACGGCCGTGAATCCGCCGGCGGATGCCGACCTGGAGCCACTCTCGATGTCTTCCTTCCATTCCTGGCCGGGCTCACGAAAGTGAACGTGAAGGTCGACGAACCCCGGGCCCACGAGTGCTCCGCCACAGTCGATGACCTTCTCCGCGCGCAGTTGACCACCGACTTCGACCACTCGTCCTTCACGGATGAGCACATCCGCCACAGCCGGCCCGTCCGGTCCGAGAACGACGCCGCCTTGCAGCACGAGTTCACACATCGGCAACCTCCCCTCCGAGGAGTCGGAACAGAACCGCCATTCGGACCGCAACTCCATTTGCCACCTGGGGTTCCACGAGAGACCGCTCGTGATCGGCAACCTCAGGAGCGATTTCCACGCCACGGTTCATCGGCCCCGGGTGCATCACGACGGCATGATCCGGCATCTTTGCGAAGCGCTCCCTGGTCATGCCGAACCTGCTGACGTACTCGGGCAGGGACGGAAGAACGGAAGCTCCGCCTCGCTCGGTCTGGATTCTCAACAGGTACACGACATCGCGGTCGAGAACCTCGTCGATACCTTCGGCAGTCTCGACCGGCCAGCCTGTCAGATCCACGGGAAGCAGTGTGCTCGGCCCCACGAGCGTCACCTCGGCACCAAGCGTCGAAAATGCAGAGATGTCGGATCGAGCGACGCGAGAGTGTCTGATGTCTCCGACGATGGCGATGCGAAGTCCGCTGAGTGTTCCGAAGTGCCGGCGGATGGTGAGCGCGTCGAGCAGGGCCTGGGTCGGATGCTGGTGTGCCCCGTCTCCGCCATTGAGGACCGGCAGGCCGGTCCAGTCCGCAATTCGCCACGGGGCCCCCGTTGCCTTGTGCCGGACGACGAGCGCCTCCGCTCCCATCGCCTTGATGGTCAATGCCGTGTCCTTGAGGCTCTCACCCTTCGAGAGAGAGGAAGTGCCGGGGGAGAAATTCATCGTGTCCGCCGAGAGTGCCTTTGCGGCTCGCTCAAACGACATACGCGTACGCGTGGAAGGCTCGAAGAAGAGCATCGCGACCGTCCGGCCGCGCAGCGCCGGCACCTTGGGGATCGGTCTCGACAGCACCTCTACGAACTCATCGGAGAGGTCGAGAAGGCCATCCATCTCTTCCCGAGAGAGCGTGTCGGTGGTGAGGAAGTGCTTCATCGAACACCCTCGATCCACACGCCGTCCTCACCGTCGATCTCGCTCAATCGCACCGTGACGCGCTCATCCTCCTCCGAGGTCGGCACGTTCTTGCCCACGTAGTCTGCTCGTATGGGGATCTGGCGGTGACCCCGGTCGATCAGCACCGCGAGTTGTACTGCGGCGGGGCGGCCCAGGTCTGTCAAGGCGTCGAGCGCGGCCCTGATCGTACGACCCGTATACAGCACGTCATCGACGAGCACGACCGTTCGTCCACTGATGTCGAGCGGCATCGCGGTGCGGAACAGGGACGCCCTCGGGCGAGCGGCGAGATCGTCACGGTACAGACCGATTCCAAGTGTGCCCACGGGAACCGCAACGCCCTCGATCCCCTCGATGATCGATGCCAACCGAGTGGCGAGTGGGACTCCCCGGGTGTGAATTCCGACCAGTACCAGCGAGTCCGCCCCCTTGTTCCGTTCGAGGATCTCGTGCGCAATCCGCTGCACGACACGGGCGACGTCGGCGCCGTCCATTACCAGGGGCATCGTCTGCCACTCCACATGAAAAATGCCGCCTCTCGGGCGGCCCTCATAGGTGTGTTCATGCTGTCTCCTTCCCGGCCTCACAGGACCGGCGTTAAAGGACTGTCCATGCAATGTAGCAGTATCCGGTGGGCAGTTGCCAGTACCCGAAGACCGGCGCCGACCGGCATGCCGCGTGGCCGCCGACTCAGCGTTCCGTTCGCGAGAGACGTCCAAGGATTCCGTTCACGAAGGCGCTGCTCTTCTCGGTCGAGTACTTCTTGGCGAGTCGCACGGCCTCGGACACGATGACACCAACGGGTGTCTCCGGTTCGAAGCGCAGCTCGTAGAGTGCAAGCCGAAGGACCGCTCTGTCGACGGGAGCCATCCGCGCCACTCGCCAGCGCCGCGATACGGCGTCCAGCGTCTCGTCCAGCTCCGCCTGGTGAATGAGAACACCCTCGACCAGGCGGGCTGTCCTCGCAGGCATCGACGATGGGCCTTCACCGCGCAGGTCGAATTCGTAGAGCGCCTGTATCGCCAGCTCGCGCGCTTCGATGCTCACACGCGTGTGATGTAGCTGCCGGTGCGGGTGTCCACCTTGATGTGGTCACCTTCCCCGACGAACAGAGGGACATGCACGACAAGCCCTGTCGAGACGGTGACCGGCTTCGTGGCCCCCGAGACACGGTCACCTTTGACACCCGGCTCGGCTTCAACGACCTCCATCTCGACCGATGCCGGCAACTCGACGGCGATGGGTACATCGCGATACATGGGCAGGATCGCCGTCAGCCCATCGACCAGGAACGACGCCGCGTCGCCCACTTGATCTTCGTTCAGTGCGAACTGAGCGTACGTTTCAAGGTCCATGAAGTGATAGCCGAGGTCGTCACGGTACAGAAACTGATGTTCCCTACGGTCGATCACCGCCTGCTCGACGTTCTCGCCGGCTCGAAACGTGCGGTCGATCAGCGCGCCGCTGTCCAGGTTCTTCAACTTCATCCGTACGAATGCCTTGCCCTTGCCCGGCTTGACATGCTGGTACTCGATGACGCTGAAGAGTCCCTCGGGAAGGTCCAGGGCCATCCCCGGACGCGCGTCATTGGTTGAGATCATGCCGACTCCATGTGGTAACTCACCTGAGTGTATCCGACAACGCCGAGGATAAAGTCGCCTTGTCGACCGGGGTGACCACCGGGCAACCGACCGCTCGCAGCAGGACCATGCGGATTCCCGATCCGTCTCGCTTCTTGTCTTTTCTCAGCATGAACGTCACCTCCGCGAGGTCCACCGTGCAGGTCGTCGGCAGCTCCAGACCCTCCAGCAGCGCGAGCTGGCGGTCGGCCTGATCGAACCCGAGAAGGGACTCGGCGATGTGAGCGGCAGCCGTCATGCCGATCGAGACCGACTCACCGTGTGAGATGCCCGCGACCCGTTCAACGGCATGGCCGACGGTGTGTCCGTAGTTGAGCACCGTTCGTATGCCTCGTTCACGCAGGTCCTCGGTCACGATCTTCGCCTTGACGCGGATCGCGGCCGGTACGATCTTCTCGAGAGGAGCCTGCAGCCCATGCTCTTCGAGTTCGATCACCAGGCGCTCATCTCCGACCATTCCGGCTTTCGCTATCTCGGCCATCCCTTCACGAACCAGGCGATGAGGAAGGCTACCGAGCACATCCAGGTCCACGAGGATCCTGCTCGGTTCCCAGAAGGTCCCGATCTGGTTCTTTGCCTCGAGGTTCACGGCCGTCTTCCCACCGATCGCCGCATCGACGGCCGCGAGGAGCGTGGTGGGCACAGAGACGACTTCGATGCCGCGCAGGTATGTCGACGCGACGAAACCGCCGACGTCGCAGACGGTTCCACCGCCGACCACAACGACCGTTCCTCGTCGATCCAGTCCGATGTCGTCGAGCCATCGATACGCGCCGGCCGCCACGGCAAGGGTCTTGGCTCGTTCCCCGTCGGGGAATACCCGAACGGGAGCTTCCAGGCGCGCCGCAACACTTTCGGCCACATCTCGCGCACCGGGCTGGGTAAAGATCACCGTGCCGGAACGGTCGGACCGTGGCGGAAGCGGGGAGGCGAGAAGCCCGGCGCCGACCAGTACCTGGCTACCGGCGGCCGTCAGCGTCTCCATGCTGCCATCACTTCTTCCACTACTTGCCCGGCCGACAGGTCGTCTGTCTGCACGATGTGATGTGCTGCCCCGCTGTAGAGTTCATGGCGCTCACGGTCGATGTCCTGCAGGGAACGCTTCTCGAGGATTGGCCGCCTGGGTGCTTCGACGAGTCGAGCCGCGAGCGTGTCGGTCGCCGCCTTCAGCCATACGACCGTTCCCGACGTCCGCATCAGCTCCACGGCCGTCGCCGACGTGACTGTTCCGCCCCCCGTCGCGACGACTGCAGCGATCGGACGGGTGGCCACCTCGGCCACCAATCGCGCTTCCCGATCCCGAAAGCCCGACTCTCCCACCGATGCCCATTGGGACGCGATCGACCCCCAACGCTCCTCATACAAGGTGTCCATGTCCACGAACTCGATGCTGAGACGCTCGGCCACTTCTGCACCGATCGTGCTCTTGCCCGATCCCATCATGCCGATGAGCCAGAGCATCAGAACGCCGTAAGTCGGCGCCGGTACGCGTTCGCCGCGGCCTGCATGTCTGCCACCGTCGCTCCTCCGAACGATCGCTGTGCCTCCTGGGCGAGGATGATCGCCACCATCTGCTCTGCGACCACCGCCGCGGAGGGCACGGCGCAGACGTCAGAACGCTCCCGGAGCGCCGGGGCGGGCCGTCCCGTGGCCACATCGACGCTGGCCAGCGGCCGCATCAGGGTTGAAAGTGGCTTCATCGCGGCTCGGACGCGAATCGGCCGGCCGTTGCTCGTTCCTCCTTCAACTCCGCCTGCACGATTTGTCGCGCGTCCGTAGCCGGGCGTGATCTCGTCGTGCGCGTCCGACCCTCGCACCCTCGCCTGCTCGTATGCGTCTCCCACCTCCACACCCTTGATTCCGGGAATCGACAGCATCGCTCGAGCGAGAAGGCCGTCCAGGCGCCTATCCCACTGCGTATAGCTTCCGAGGCCGGCAGGGACGCCGTATGCGAGAACCTCGATGACCCCACCCAGCGTGTCGCGATCGACCTTGGCGGCGTCGATCGCCGCGATCATCGACGCCATCATCGTCTCGTCGAGCACCCTCACAGGAGACGCATCGAGCCGGTCACGGTCCTCCGGCACCGGGACGGCATCCTTGGGCGCCTCGATACCACCGATAGCGACGACGTGGCTGACGATCTCGATGTCGATCGCGCGAAGGAGCAGGCGGGCCGCGTACCCGGCGACAGTCCTCGCCGCGGTCTCACGGGCCGACGCACGCTCCAGGACGTCCCTGACGTCGTGGCTATCGAACTTCATCATCCCGGCCAGATCGGCGTGTCCCGGCCGTGGTGTCGTCTGCGGAGGCTCCGGGCTGCCCGGCTCGGGAGAGAGCGTCGACGCGAACCGTTCCCATTCGGTGTTCCTGATGAGCACTGCAACGGGCGCACCGGTCGTCACGCCGTAGCGAACTCCGGCCAGGATCTCGACGATGTCTCGTTCGATGCGCATCCGGGCGCCTCGTCCGTGCCCCTGCCGGCGGCGCTCCAGCTCGGCCGCGAGTCCTTCCCTGAGGAATCCAAGGCCGGCGGGGAGGCCGTCAACGATGGTGACGAGTCCTCGTCCATGAGACTCACCTGCAGTGAGAAAGCGCATCATCACGATGCAGTCTCGAAGCAATGAGCCGGCGAAGCAAGTCCTACTTGAGGATTTCTTGGCCAACCGAGAGTTCGAAGGCGTTGTCTCCGTAGAGAAACACGCCGCCGTCCGTGTCGAGCGAAACAACCATGTAGCTGCCCCCGAACGCTTCGCCTTCCCCGACGTCGTAGCTCGTCGAGTCCACTTCCACGGTGGCTCGGAGCACTCCGCCGACGTCTGTGATCGCGACGAGCCGGATCCGAGTTCCCGACGGCTCATAGGTGCCCGTACCGCCGCCCTCGGTCCCCGCCGGGGACGATTCGGTGATCAGCGGACGAAACGGATCCCTCGGCTGCGCCAACTGAAAGGAACCGACCACGGGTGCAGGATCGGCCACGCCGGCGGCAGCCGGGGGGGCGAGACCCGCCTGGGCAAGCGGCCCGGTCAGAGCCGGCGAGGAAGTCCCGAAGATCGATGGGGCGATGACCAACCATGCACCTGCAACGGCCACTCCGATCAATAGGATGGCGATTGCTGCCGCAGTTCCCGTCCGCCGGCTTCCCATCACTCACCTCCATCCGGAGTCGTTGTGGTCGTCGTGTCTGCGACCTCTGCAGTCACAAGGTCACTCGTGGTGAAAGCTTTGGCAGAGATCGTCACGTCCAGCATCGTGAACCCGTCCTCGCTGTTCGGTGCAATCGCGATACCGTCGATCCGGACCAGTCGTTCGAGATCGGCGATCCCGTACAGGTAACCGAGCACTTCGAAGAACTGGCCTTTGATCCTGATCGAGATGGGTATCTCGAAGTAGTCCTGGTTCTCGTTCTGTGTGGGGTTCCCGATCGTGCTGCCAAGCCAGTCGACCCCCGTCTCGTCGGCAAGCGCGTCGAGGTCGTCGATGAGTGCCGGCATCTGCGGCGTCGGCGGGATCTGTGCATCCATCGCGCCGATCGCGGAGATATAGTTCAACTCGTTGTCCTGGATCTTCTTGAGGCTCGCCAACTGCGTGCGCAGCAGGACTTCGGTGTCACGCTCGGTCTGGAGTTGCGCTTGGGTGTCGGCGATGCGCTCGTTGATCGGACGCATGAAGAACATGTACCACAGCGCGGTCAGGAGCACGATCCCAAGGAGACCGAAGACGAATCCGGTTCGCTTCATTCCGGCACCTCTGGAATTCGTTCATCCACTCTCGTCGACACGCTCGGTTGCACCAGCGAGGCACTGGACTGGAAGTCCACCACGGGGATCTCCCCGATCGTGGATGACTGCGCCGAAGTGACCCATCCCCCGGCCATGGCCGGCCAAACATCACTGTCGACCACACGAAGCCAGGTCGACGCATCAGGGTAGTCAAAGGCCGTCGCTCCCACCTGCACCTGTCCGATCACACCGGGCGTGTCCCCGCTCATATCGACGTTCCCGTCGAACGATGTCAGCCAGACGCGATCGGGGATCACACGGGCGAGATCATTGAACAGTCTTCCCCAGGCGATGTCCCTCTCGAGGACCGACCGTATCCGCGCCACGCCGCCTTCGTACCCGGCTCGCAGGTCCGCGGAACCGGAGAGCGCGTCGATTTGTTGCTGCGTCGTCTGATTCGCCTGCTTCTGTGCCGCCAACTCGTCCCCGACTCCTTGCGCCTTCCCGTTCTGCCAGTACGCGACGACGGCGAGCAGCACGAGATAGAGAATCCCCAGAGCGATGAGTCCGGCCACCCTGCGCCGCATCTCCTTCTGGCGGGCAAGTTCCGGCGGCAGCAGGTTGATGGGACGCATCAATCTTCGCTCCACAGGCCAAGCCCGACCGCAACCGGCAGGACGGGCTGCACTTGAGCCAGTTCGGCTTCGGACATGCCCAGTCTGCCGAACTTGAGTGTGTCGTCGCCAACGATCCGAACTGCTTCGACCGGCAGATCCAACGACTGGCCCATCCGGTTGGCCAGGTGTGGGAGGCGTGCGCCGTTGCCGGAGATGAGAATCCTGTCGACCGCGTTGCCACCGGACTCCGCGCGGTAGTAGTCGATGGAACCGCGAACCTCTTCGATCAGAGCGTCGGTCTCTTCCGTGAGCGCTCGCTTCCCCTCATCCGGCTCGGAAGCGACATCGCCGTCTGGCGTGACTCCCGTCTTCCGCTTCCTTCGCTCGGCTTCCTGGAAGTCGAGAGCGAGCGCCTCGGCAAGGACACGTGTGAACTGCTCGCCACCGATGGGCACGATGCGCAGAAAGCGAACCGTCCCGCTTCGGACGATGGCCACTTGAGTGACACCGGCTCCGATGTTCACGACGGCTCGAGCACCCTCGTCGAAGTGCAGATCGGGGCCGAGGATCGCCCGGACCAGGGCGAACGCCTGGAGATCGA